>DASSQB010000151.1:0-24435 GCA_035702725.1 Terriglobales bacterium
TTCCGCGCATAGGGCGAGACGACAAACATAGGCACGCGGTAGCCGGTGGAGGTGAAATCACAGGTGCGTCCGCCGCCGCTGGTGGTGCAGATGTCGCCCGATTGCAGGTCCTGGGGCGGGATTCCGTCGGGGTTGACGGCCGCCTGCGGCGGAACATGGTCGTAGAAGCCACCACCTTCGTCGGTGGTCCAAACAAAGGCTGAGTGCGCCCAGGAGGAACTTCCCATGAGGGCATTGATGAAAGTGGAGACGTACGCCGCCCCCGCCTGTACCGAGGGTCCAGGAAGGTTGGGATTCTCCCCCGGGTGTTCGTCCAGTCCGCTGAAGTAGCCGCTCTCAATCAGCGCCACTTGGGGCAGGCTGTTGTTTTTCAGGTCGGTGAAATACTGTGCTGCCGGCACCACGTTCTGGGAATACTTCTTGCCGGTGGCGAACATGCTGATATAGCTGCCCTGCAGCAGCGAGCCGTTTACCTTGTCGGTAACGTAAATTTTCCACGACACGCCCGCCGTCTGCAATTCGTCAAAAATTGTCGGGTTGCTCAGCACGGTTCCCGTTCCCAGTGGATACACGTGTCCCGCCGAAGTGGCCGAGAGAATGTACATGCGGTTCGGCGGCGTGCGGGTCATCACCGGCGAGAAGAAGCGGTCAGAGGTGGCAAAGTACGTGGCCATGAAGTAGTAGTAGGGCAGATCCGTCTGGTCGTAATAGCCCATTACCCGCCGCCCCTCGACATCGTGATAGCGCAGCGCCTGGGCATCCTTGGCCGCGGTCTGCACGAAGCCGTCCAGGGTGGCATCGTTGGACGTGGGGTTCTGGCGGTTGAAATCCACGTGACTCTCGTTCCAGGAAGGACTGGGGTTTTCCACACAGGTTGTGAGCAGGTGGAAAGCGGCGACGGGGCCAGCTGCGGATGGATTGGACGCATTTACCGGTGTCCCATCCACGTCGCCGGGAAAGCCGTTAGCGACGCGATAAGCATTGAGGTGCCCGAAGTAGTGGTCGAAGGAGCGGTTCTCCTGCACCATGATCACGATGTGATTTATAGCGGCGTCCAAGGCAGGATTGTCGGCTGGCGGCGGCTGGCTGATCCCTACTAGACCCTGGCACCCGTTGAGCATGGCAGCAGTAAGGAGCATTAGCGAGCAGACAAGGAGCTTTCGCAGGCCCAAGGCAGTCCAATTCGTCATCATGTCCGTGAACCTGAGATGTTGGATTGCGAGCTGCTGTTGGCCCAGGGGCCGGATGTCCTTGTTTCTGTTCTATATTCCGCGCCTGAGACCTATCGGCCCTTAGCCGAGCAGACGAATCTGACAACGGACAAAGACCTTAGCTGACTCCGTGCCGGATGCGTGCCCGTTATGCTAGGCAGTTCCTCTAGGTCGAAAATCTCAGAAGTACTACGGCCTTTCGTGTAATACGTTTTCCTCCCGCCCCAGCCTACAATCCAGCAGCTACTCACAAGGGAACCCTAAGCCCGGGCAAGCCTGCCGGAGCACAAGCCGTTTTCCCCCGAAACGGTTTTTTGGAGGAAAACTGTGCGCCGAACACTCACTTGTCTGCTATTGTCTTTCTTTTGCCAGCTGCCATATTTTTCCTTTGCCGCTACTGCTATCCGCCCCACCACTACGCTGGCCGCTCAAACCGGCAATAACACCAGCGCGGCGAACAGCTTTTCCAGCCAGTCCAATGGCAATCTCGGCGTGACAAACGTCAGCAAGGTAGACATCCATTCCCTCCTCTATCCTGGCGCGAATACCAGGATTTATGCTCATCTGGTGCCCTGGTTCGGAGGGTCCAACCACATGAACGTGGGCTACTCCTCCATCGACCCCAGCCAGGTGCATCGCCAAGTGGAGGATATGATCAGCCGCGGCATTGATGGCGTGATCATTGACTGGTACGGACCCGGCTCGAATGAGGACACGGCTACCAAACTGATCATGGCGGAGGCAGATAAGCATGCCGGCTTCGGTTTTGCCGTCATGGTGGACAAGGGCGCAATTCCACGGGCAGGCTGCGGCAGTTGCAGTGCGCAGCAGGCGCTCATCAACGAACTGAATTACATCGCAAGCACCTACTACGGTTCGCCCGCTTATCTGCGCTGGAACGGGAGGCCAATGGTCACCAATTTCGACCTCGACCTGCACTACTCCATTGACTGGAATACGGTGCGCAGCGCGGTGACGGGAAACCCGGCCTTCATCTTCCAGCATGCCGGTGGCTTCACCCATACGCAGACAAGCGGCAGCTATTCCTGGATCATCCTGAGCAACGATTACGGCATGTCTTACCTGTCAAATTTTTACAATGCCGGGTTGGCACACGCCTCCGAAAATGCTTATGGTGCTGCCTACAAAGGTTTCAACGATAGCTTGGCGTCCTGGGGCTCGGGGCGGGTGATGAGCCAGCAATGCGGGCAGACTTGGCTGCAGACCTTCAGCAAGATCAACAGCATGTACAACTCGTCCCGTCAGCTGGATGCTCTGCAGTTGGTTACCTGGAATGATTATGAAGAGGGGACTGAGATCGAAACCGGCATTGATAACTGCGTCAGCATCTCGGCTTCGCTCTCCAACAGAACTCTGAAGTGGTCTGTGAGCGGCAATGAGAACACGCTTGACCACTACGTTGTTTTCATTTCGACCGATGGGCAACATTTGATGGAGCTAAGCCAGCTTGGCGCAGGCAACCGCTCCATCAATTTGGGTTCTTATTCGCTTGCGGCGGGCACCTATACGCTTTACGTGCAGGCAGTGGGCAAGCCGGTGTTCCGTAACCATACGTCAGGCGCGGTCAAGTACACGGTGAGCGCTTCCAGTACCGCATCATCGGCCGGCATCGCGCTGGGCGCCTCGCCTTCCACCCTGACCTTGTCGCCCGGGCAGAGCGCGAGCCTTCAAGTGACGGTGACCGCCACCGGCGGAAGCGTGGATGCCGTTGCTCTGGCCTGCTCCAAACTGCCTGTTGGTGCCAGCTGCGCCTTTGCCCCCGGTTCGGTGAGTCCGGGCACGGGCACCGCAGCCGCAAACTTGACCATCACTGCAGGACAGCTCACTGCCTTGGCCCGGCGCCCGCAGGCGACCTTCGCCTTGTGGTTGCCCCTGTTTGGCCTCCCCGCGATATTTCTGCTTGAGGGCAGCAAACTGCGCAGGCATGTGCTGGCCATCCTGTCCGCAGCCTTGCTGCTGGTTGCTTGCTCCTGCGGTGGCGGACCTTCGCCCGCTGCCCCAAGCAGTGCCAGCCAGGTTGCGTCCCAAGGCAGCTATGCGGTAGTTATCAGCGGTAGTTCTTCCTCAGCACAGAACTCGACCACAGTGCTGCTTAACATCCAGTGAGCGAGAACGCCTCCAGCGGATCTGGTTTTTGTCGGCAATCAGAAGGTCACGGGTGCCGAAAGGTGGTTGATTATGCTGGGCTTGCCCACCGCCTGCACGTAGACTTTGGCCCCGCTGCCGGAGCTTATGTTGGCGGAAGAAAGATCGGCAGAGTGTGTTCCCACGGCCACGTCGACAATGTGGTTGAAGTTCTGACCGTCGCTGCTGCTCCATACCGCGTAGTGGTCAATGGTCTTTTCATCACCGTTAACCTGCCAGACAACCGAACTGCCCGCCGCCCTGGCGGAGACGCTTAGGCAGTTATCAATGCCGGTTTCGATCTCGGTGCCTTCCTCGTAGTCGTTCCAGGTGACCAACTGCACCCCGTTTAAGCGCGGGTTGCCGCCATAGTATTTGCCGATTTCATCTAGTGTCGCCAGCCAGGTCTGGCCGCAGTTCTGGTTCATGACCCGATGCCCGCCCCAGCCCGACTGGCTATCGTTGAATCCCTTGTAGCTGCTCCCGACCACGGCATCCTTGCCGTGCTCCAGGCCAGCGGCGTAAAAAGAGTCCAGATAAGCCTGGCCCCAGTCATTGGCGTCGGCGGTGTTGATGTTGACCCAGCTGAAGCCGGCGTTGGTCTGTGGCGCCTGGAAGCCTACGGCGTTGCGGAAAATGAATACGGGGCTGCCTTGTGCCTTGGCTCGCACTTTGTTCCAGTCAACCGGGAACTGCTCCAGGCCAAAAAAGAAGACGATGGGATGGCCATTAATTCGGATGTAGGCGGAGGACTGAGCATAGTGGCTGATGGCATAGTTCACATCATTGACCACCTGCTCGGTCACGTCACAGCCCGGATGCTGGGCGCATAACTGGGGCCCGCCTCCTGCATCTTCCATGATGGCGAACTGAAAACCGCCACGGTCCTGCGCGTCCTGCATGACGGCGACAGCTGCAGAATCTTCGTGAGCGTGGCTCGCGTCGGTGCCGTACCAGTCAATGATGGCGCCCTGGATGCCACGGCTCTGCATGTCGTCGAGCTGCTTATGAACCTGATTCGGGTCAGCAGAGTCGTAGCCCGCGTTCATGTGGTTGGGCTGGCCAAACCACACCATCAAATGGGCCCAGATCGGGGTGCTGGCGGGAATGTTGAGCGCGCTTCGGATAGAAACCTTGCTCACATTGCTTGCGCTCGCGTTGCCATTTTGCTGCGCCACAAATGAATCCGCGGCACTGGTGTTATTGGCGAGGGCACTTTGCGGGCTGTTGGGGCTGGCCTGCACGACCGATGCCCCGTACGGTGACATGGAACCACCGCCGCAAGCTGCTAATCCCATCGCCAGCGCCGCCAGCAGCAGCAGACTGCCCTTGTGAAAATTCGACACGTCTCCCCCTCTCGGGCTGCTTGTGTTTCGGGGGAAACGAAAGTCCTGCGAACATCCAGGAATTGCCACGCTTTGCCCGGCCGGATATGTACTTATCTTGAATTAACTTGATGGTAAACATCCGTAGCAGCTCTGCCAGTCGGCCAAAAACAGCATTTATCAGCAGCTTTTACCTTAGAGGACTTGGAGATGGACCGTAGGAAACGCGATCATCGAAACCAGGCTGGCGAAAGAGATTCTGAGGGGCCTGGGAGTGAGTTTCTTACATCCAGGGAGCGGTCCGCGCCGAAACCGCGCGAGCCAGAGCGGAACGGGTGGAAACCCATGACGGAATGCGGCGGAAGCGGCGCAACGGATCCAAGGCGCGGGTGCGCTGGTGAATATCAAAAGCGCGCAGATACTGGCGCACGATCTGGGGCATGGTCATGCGCATGGCAGCGGAAAAATTTTGTTCCGCCATCTGTTGCTGCCGCTCCGGTGATTCCAGCACGTCAATGATTTCTCCTGCCAGGCTCTGCATGTTGCCGGTTTCATAGAAGGAAATGGCCAGATCTTCGTTTTCGGCCATCTCACGAAAATCCGCAATATCCGCGCAGATGATGGGCAAGCCGAAAGCCGCGGCCAGATGCGCGACTCCGCTGGAACCGGCGGCCGATGAATAGGGCATAACCGCAACCGTGGCGGTCTGGAAGAGCTCGGGAATTTTATCTTCCGCTACATAACCGGTAAAAACGATTTGTCGGTTGTGCTCGTACTTCTGAGCCACGGAGGCCACATAACCTGGTGTTTTGGGATGGTCCCCACCGGCAATCACCAACTGGGCGTTAGGCACGCGCTCCGACACGAGCGCAAAAGCTTCAAGAATCTGCTCAAGGCGTTTGTAAGTCCCCCACTTACCGAAGGCCAAGACCCGGTGCAGGGGATTGCCGCGCCGACTGAAGTCCGGGCACTCTGGACGGCTGGAAAGAATGCCATGCATGCGCACATGAACGTTCGCGCCGCGGTACTTTTCGCGCAGAGTGCGGCGATACGTGGGCAGAAGCACGGAGATAGAGTTCGACATCAGTACCAGCCGCGTCGCCATGTAGCCGGCAGCCCGGTACACGCGGGGGAAGCGCACCCCCGCATCTTTCATGGAAATATAATCAATCACCTGGTGCAGGGTGACATGTGTGTAATAGCCGTTGAGCCGGGTGAGCGCGGGGATGCAAATGCCGGCGAAGGCGGCCGCCGGACGGTCGCCGTAGCTGGAAAACCCTAGATTGAACCACACGACGTCGGGCTTGAGTTCGCGGATCCGGGCCAGCACTCGCTGGGCACTGGAGAGCGTATTGAAACGCCAGCAGCGAATTACGCTGTAGTCCTCAAGTTCCGGCTGGGGTGTTTCCAGTTCGTCGGCCAGAATAGTGAGGCTGAGGAGCGGGTTCTGCTGCAGCTCGCGCGCGATGTGGAACCCGTATTCGGCAAGCCCCCGGTGACTGGGCGGGAAAGTTGTGACCAGGCAGATTTTCATCAGGAGCCCAACTTGAAAAGGGAATCCAGGGACAAGCGCCCCAGCAGAGAAAAATAGTCGAGCGCCACTTTCAGGCTGACCTTGCTTTTACCCGCGTAGCGCAGGCCGAAGAGAAAGGGAATTTCCGCCGCGGAGCGGATCCGTCCTCGCACCAGGATTTCCAGCAGGATCTTGAACCCCTGCGAGTGCAGGGGAATGCCGGCGATGCAGCTGCGCCGCACCACAAAAAATCCGGACAGTGGGTCCTTGATGCGTATGTTTCGTTTTTGCAGCGGAATGGTTACCCAGGTGCCGAGCAGGGAAACCAGGCGGCGAACTGGATTCCAGCCCTTCACCGCGTCATCGGCGACATACCGGCTGGCCACGGCTATGTCGTAGCCTTGCTGAATGGCCTTAACCAGCTCGGGCAGCAGCTCAGGTGGGTGTTGCAGGTCGGCGTCCATAACTGCCAGCAGCTCCGCATCGGTGTGCTGCCAGCCGTAAATGACAGCGCCCGCCAGGCCGCGCTCTCCACGGCGCACCAGCAACTTGACCCGCGGATCCTGCGCTGTAATTTCTTGCACCACTTGCACGGTGCCGTCGCGGCTGTCGTCGTCCACGATGGTGATGTCGTAAGCAACGCCGAGAGTATCAAGGCTGGCCCGCACTCGCTGTAAGGCTGCGGCAATATTGCCAGCTTCATTCAAGGTGGGAATGACCAGGCCCAGTTTGTCCGACAGCTCCATAATGCAGTACCCGTGACTCGCTCGCTTTCCGATACTTAGGATGGAAGGAAGGGGAGGGGATGTTGGCTGGAGTTGCTGCGGAAAATTGCCAGTGTTCGTTAGTTGTTCCAACCAGAGTAGCCGGATTCCGATTTATGTATTTCAGCGGTCTCTTCAATCAGAGAAATTTACGCCCGTGGCACCAGGGCTCGCCGCCTCCCAACCCGGGGTACGGCGTGCGGCCACTTCTTGAAAGCGCTTAATGACTTCTTCGCCGGCTTGCTCTATGGGAAGCGGAGGGACCACTGCCATCCCCAGTCTCTTCGCCAATTCAAGATAAGTCTGACGGCAGCGGCGGGAGAATTCTAGAGGATACTCCGGCTTACGCGCGCAGGCCTCCTCCGGATTGGCGTCAATCAAGTAACTCAGGTCGGGCCGGGGAGCCAGGGCGCCGGCAAAGCGCAAAAACCAGCGCCCCAAGCGCTTTTGCAGCGGTAAATTGGCCAGCTCGTCGTACAAGTAACGGTCAAAAATAATCACCGCCGCGCCCGCGTGGCGAGCCCGCGCTACCACTCGCCGCAGGTGCAGAGCGTCAAGCAGGTACAGCGCGCTGCGGAGCAGGCTGAGATACCAGGCGCGGATATTCTTATCGCGTCGCTGCACCGGCTTACCCGGTGCGCCCACGCCTTTTTCGCTTTTGAAGACCTTGTGTGTCACGTTCTCCCGGAATCGCGAGAAAACCACTACGTGATCCCAGAAAGCTAGTTGCGTAACCGGGCAACCGGCAGCCGTCAATGTGTTCCGCAAATGCTCGATCTGCGTGCTTTTGCCGGCGCCATCGATCCCGGAAAAACTTACGAGCAGAGGTGTCGTGCGATGCGTTGAGCAGCTCTTCATGAATTATTTGGCGCCCGGCGGACGGCTGGGACTGCTACGGGAAAGCGCGTACACGGTCCCGATGGCAACCGCGCCTCCCGCGATGGCTCCGAGTTTGATCAGAAAAGAGCGTACCTGGTGCTGCTTAGCAGGGGCGATGGCCATCCCCGCTGGCTTCGAACCGGGTCCGCCTGCCGTGGGGCCTGCTTCCGCCGCTCCGGTTCCGGCTGGCGCCTGGGCCGGCTGCGCAGGCGGCTTCTGCCCCTGGTTTTGATTTTGAGGAGTGTTGCCGTTCGACTGCGGCGCTGGCGACGCGCTCGGAGTATCCGGCAGTGGTTGCGAGTTCTCAGTCATCGGCTGCGGCGAAGCTGGCGGGGCCGAGCTTTGCGCCTGTGCTGCCAGCATTTGCGGTGCTCCGCATAGACATATTGCCAGCGCGAGACTCACGATAGTCGCGCCACGCTTGGATTCCCATTTCATAATCTGCTCTCCGGCTGGTCTAAGCAGCAAGGTTCGACGAGGCTTCGTCACTGGAGTCGGCTGCCGAAGGAGCGGCCGTCACTGCCCATTCGGCGTATTGCCTCATGGCATTGGGCAGGAAACCGCTGAAGCTGCGCACGGCATCGGACACCGTCTCATAAATTTCAAATAGCCGGTCGGCACGGGTAAGCTCGAGCACCACCGCCGCTTGGGGCGATAAAGCCGCCAGCTTAAGGTCTCCATCGTGCTTCATCACCTCGGACATGCATTCCAGCAGCAAATCCACTCCGGCAGCGTCCATGCGCCGCACCGCGGAAAAATCGAATACCAGCTGAGGCCGGTCAGAGCGCAGGAAGGGCTGCACCTCGCGTTGGAATTCCCGGGCCTGTTGCAGGTTGATGCGGTCCGGCATGCGCTTCACGATCACTGGTCTACTCGTTCCCATATCTCCTCACGACGGCGAAGTCGCCGCCAAATTGCGGCCCTTGGTTGGATGCCGAAACCGGCTCAGATGAGGGCTCCAGGGTTGCAGGTCGTGGCCGAGGCGGCGGGATGTCGGCATCAGCCTCAGCCACTGTGGCTGGTTGAGGGCGACGGCCTCCCTGCGCCAGGCCGCGTATCGCCTGCACAGGTAGGTAAGCGGCCAGTGAAGCGGCGCTCTTAATCGTCCGCCACGCAGCTGAGTTGCTTACCGTTCCTAGAAGCCGCGAATCGGCAATTTCCACTTCCGCCGCCCGCCGCAGGTGCACAAGTCTGCCAAATCCCGCTACGGAGTGCGACGCATCCAGGCCCGGTCCGACGTAGGTGTACGGCAAGACGGTTGTATCCTCCAGCACCGTGCCGCAGTCTACCTCTGCGTGGTGCTCTACAACGCTGCCGCGCGTCACTACAGAGGCGGCGCGCAACTTGGCGCGAGTGCCAACAAAAGCCGGCGCCAGGACGCGGGCAGTGCGATGGATGTGGGCATGCTCCCCAACCCAGATACCAGGCTTTATTTCTCGTCCCTGGGGCCGAATGCCGCAGCGCATCAGCAGCGCATCCTGCGCCAGACGGCGCAGGTCGCGCGCATTTTCCAGGCGGTTGACATACCCCGGCATGATGTAAGGCTCCGAAGGAAGGCGCGTCGCCCGGAGTCCGTTTCGTATCAGGAACGTGGCATCGGTACGCCTCGCCGCTTGTACCACCGCGGCATCGAGCGGACCCTCCGCCTGGTCGAATATGACGGTGGCGTTTTGCCGGCGGCCGGAGTGAAAGCGCAACAGAGTATCGAGATCGAATTCCGCGTAAGGGCCCAGGCGCAGCAGCAGGATATTCTCCACCCCCTCACTGGCATAAGCGGAAAACGCTTCCTCGGCGGCACGCCATAGCTCATTGGCCGGCAAGCACGAAAGCTGAGCTTGACTGTCGCCGCGGTTGGCCTCCTCGCAGACCCCGTTGCCGGTCAATGCAGCGACCGCTTCCACGCCGGCGCGGCGCAACCTGTCGGCCACATGGTGTGCCACTGATTTACCAAGAAGATCCAGCAGGGCGATGGGAATGTCCGCGAACACCTCATGGTTCACCGCCGGGCCGCGACTATTTCCGGCAGATTCGCCTTCCCCCGGGTGGGCGCCTACGATGATGATTGCCGCTAAATCCATTGCGCCCACCTCTCCCCCAGAGCTCTGTCCCTGACCTTCAATCTCAGACCCAAAATAAAAAACTTTGCCACGCAACCCACCTGTTGCCCCGCTTACGACGAGCGGCACTGTATAAGGTTCCAATCAGTGGTTCGACTCGCGTGCGGCCCAGGAGTCCCGCTGTAGGGTTAGTTGAGCCGACTTCGAGCAAGCTAACGTTAAAGATGCGCTGCTGCTTGTCCCTGTTGTCCTCGGCTCTCGACTGCCGGGAAGAAGCCCGATGGTTCTGCTTCTCAAGCCGGCTTTGTCTGGCCATCCTGACCTCTGGGACCTTGTCACGATGAAACCGCCGGTGTTCGCGGCTGCAGCTCGAGCAGGCGGTTTACATCGCGATCGTTGCTGCGTGCCAGATCGCGAACCTTGTTCCTGGCGTATCGCAGTAAATTTCCTGCGCTGGTGCGATACCAGCAGCACTCTCTCATCCGCGGCGACAAGCCGCAGAGAACGCGAAAGTGTTCAGGCAGTCTTCCGGGAGAGACCAGCAGGGCCGCGGCCACGCGATGATTGCCCTCAATAATCGTGAGTGGACTGCTCTCATCTTCCCCGATGAGCAGGATGGAAGTCGGTTCGGCATTTTCTTGCCGCAACTCCCCAGTTACTGCCTGCAATTTGCGGCGGAAGTCTTCGCCAAGATCAGGACCGGCATTGCGGATGCGTTCCACGATTTCATTCACGTAGAATCGGCCCCGGGAAAGCTTGCGCCACTGCGCGCGGGGGAAGAAACGAAGGCGCTCTACATCTGGGGGTTGCAACTCCATTTCCCACCACTGCGTATCGCCAGGCAATTCACGCCATAGCGCGCCGCGCCGCCGGAACAAAAGGGCGCGGCGAAGCGCGTTCTCCGCACCACTGGCGAGGTCAGGATGTTCCACCAGGTGATGGAACTTGGCTCTGTCTTCGTCAAATTCGCGATGGTGGAATTCATTCCTCAGGAATTCGGCAATCACCTCATCTTCCAGCAGTTGCCGCAGCTTGCGCATCGTAGCCAGTGCGGGTACAACCGCAACCGGGGCGCTCCGGCGCAAGCGCGCCCGCAGGAAGGGCAGGCACACCGTGGCCAGCAGCATCCCAAGAGCCACCAATTGCACCACCACGACCTCGCGGAGCGTGGAGTGGAAAGCGAGGATTCCCAGCACCACCGCGCCGGCAAAGGCCAGCTGCACCCAGCCGCTGTTGGCGATTTTTCGCGACATCTCGTAGGTGATAATCACCACGCTCAGCGAGTACACGCCGGTCGCGGCGGCATAAAGCACCAGCAGCGAAGAATAGAAAGTCAGGTTCTGATGCACAAACGCCGCGCCGAATACCGCCCGCCATACCAGGTTGGGGAACAGCCACAAGGCTAGCGTGAATCCCCCGGTGATCAGGAGAACGATGAGCAGGGGCGTGAGCAGCACGTCGCGTTCGGTTTCTTCTCCGGTGCGCAGGCCTGCGGAGATGGGAAACATGGCACTGACCACCGACCAGGAAGACATGTAGACCACTCGGCCGACGAGGGCCGCGGCAGCATAGAGGCCGGCGGCCTCCGCTGCGAAGAAGTGCTTCACCAGGATGATGTCCACGTTGTTGATCACCACCTGGCCTACGAAGAACACAATCGCCTGTATGCCTTCCCCGAAGGATGCGGGCAATCCGGGCTCGGGCGTCGCTTCTAACTCGCGCCTGGGTTGGCCGAACAAATACGCCGCCACCTCCGAGGCGGTAACCGCCGCAATGGCGCCATTCACGCCCAAGCCGAAGTGGATCAGCAGAAATGCGCCACCTAGCTTCACCACCCCTTCGATGATGTAGTTCCAAGCCAGGCGGCGGAAGGCATAAATGCCCTGCATGCCTCCTCGGCGCACTCCCAGGGGAATGTAGAAAGCGATGCCAATCGCCAGCAGGATGACCAGCGTGGGTGCGCGCAGGTTGAGGTAAGCGGAAATCGGTTCGCTCGCCAGGATCAGCAGGGAGGCGATGGTAATCCCAAACACCCAGGCTCGCCGCCGCAGGCCCAGGTACACGGCCGCCTTGGCCCCGCTGGTCTCATTCCGCGCCACAAATTTGGCGCAGACCAACTGGAAGGAAAGAGTGATGCAGGAAATCAGCATCAGCAGCGTATAAACCGCCGCCGCTTCCCCGAAGGCGACTGGGCCCAGCAGCCGGGCGACGCCCACGTTGTAGACGAGGTTAAGCAGGCTTACCAGTGCTGAACCGATCAGCAGAGTCAAGCTGCCACTCACGATGCGGCCCTGAGTGCCTCGCGAGCGCCGCTGGATGGCGCTCTGCACTTGCTCGGCTATGGAGGTAAGTCGGGGCATAGTTACAGCCAGCTCTCTTCGTCGCACCTAAAACAACGACAATTGCACCACCGGCACGACAGTGGCTCCGTGCGAAAAGTGGTAGAACTCCTGCTGCTGTACCCCGAAAGAGATCCGGAATGGATACGCTACCGGCACATCTCCGTTGCCGGAGTTGAGCATTTGCCGCACGGGCTTGACGTATGAGACGAGGAATCGGCTCTCAAAGTTGTCGTAGAAATGCATGCCCTGCCCGCGTGAGTAGGCGAACTCGCCCTGGGCCGACCAGTGGCTGCTCGGCCGGTATTCGAAGCGGAACCCCGGACGCATGGCCTGGGCCAGAGCGAACTGGCTGCCCTGGACGCGCCACGCCCGCAGGTAATCGCCCAGAATGCCGAATGTCAGCTTGTCGCTGAACTTATGCTGAATGCCAAACCGGGTGCCGGTCTCGTAGTACTCCACAATGCGAGGGCGGAACAGCAGGTCGTCGCCCGAATACTCGGTGAACAGCGAGGTGCGGCCCCACGGCCGGCCAACAGTGAAGCCGATTGTGCCTCTCAACTCCCGCGAATGCTGCGGAACCTCCGTGAAAGGCCCGCTTTCGTGCATGGCGCTAGCCTGCACCGAAATCCAGTTGAAGAACGACGACGTTGACATGTACACGAACTGGCGGAACAGGTTCTGGTTCATCGCAAAAGGTGCTTCCGTGTCGCGGCGCACGGTGAACTGAATTCCCGGGTTGAACACAATGGTGTTCGAACCCAGGCGGAGCACGGGGTTGATTCCCGTGTTGAAAGTGGTATCGAAAGTATTGCGATGCTGGATAAGCAACTCGCTGGGGAACGAAAGCGTGCCGTAGTCGTTGCGCTCTTCGGTAAAGCCGGTGATGGTCGGCAGCCCGCCAATGTGCAGCTTGTAGCCGGCGTCCAGCTTGGTCTCAATCGTGTGGCGCGGAGCAGGCAGCAGCGCCGGATTTTGAATGGCTAACAGCTTCGCATCGAGCTGGTAGATGTTGATGTCTTCGAAAATGGGCTGCAAGGAAGCATGCGGCAGCACATTGACGTTATCCGTGATCGGCCTGCCCTCCTGCCCTGCAACGTCCAGTTCCGAACGCTCCGCATTATCGTCGTTTAGCGCCAGGCTATCCGCCTGGGCGAAGGCCATTAGGGCGTCCGGCAGGTTTTGTTCCTGCCGGTAGACGTTAGCCTGCGCCATCATGTAATCGAAGTTGTGCTCGTAGTCGGAGGAATTGCCCAAGCTCGCCAATTCCGCCTGCGCGTTCTGGCTGTGGCCCTGGGCCAGGTCGGCATTGGCCATGCCGATGGCAATGACCGTGGCATCGGCGCCCGCCATCTTGGCACGCTGAAGGTATTGCCGGGCCAGGTCGTAATCATGAGTCTGCAGGAAAATATTTGCCGCTTGCACCAGGTCATCGGAGGTGATGGGCTCGGCTTCTCCGATGCGAGCTTCGGCAAAGCCCAGGCTGACCTGCTGCCGGGCATCGTCAAACTGTCCGTCGGTTGCAAATACGCGGGCAATCGCCAAGCGAGCTTCCACGCGTTGTGCGTCTGGCGCGGTCAGCGCCCGCGCGAAGCGCTGCATGGCAGCATCGCGGTCGCCCAGGGTCAGAAGCGCATCTCCTGTGTCGAGCAACACGCCCGTCAGGTCGCTGCCTGTGCGCTCCGCGGCCTCGATATAGCGGAAAGTCTGCTGGCGGTCGTGCAGGCGCGCGTAGTTATGCGCCATTTGTGCGTAGATAAACGGGTCCTGCGGGGAAAGCGCCAACGCCTGGGTCAGCGCATCAATGGCCTGCCGGTAACGGCGCATGTGGTAAAGCGTTTCCGCCAACGAGAGGTGAATCTGCAGATCGTCGGGCGCGTACTTCAGGGCCGCGCGATACTCTTTCACCGAGTCCGGTAATAACAGTTGCTGTCGGTAGGCGCCGGCCAGTGCCAGGTGCGTGGCCTTGGAATCGCCTATATAACGCTCCGCCAGCTTGGTTTCCTTCACCGCCACCTCGGGATGGTGAAGCTGCAGGTTGGCGTATGCCAGGCCCAAGTGCGCTTCGCCATAGTCCGGCTTTAAGTGGAGGGCTTTCTGGAAATCGGCGGCGGCCTGGTGCGCGTTCTGCACGTCATTGAGCACAAAGCCGCGATTCACCAGCCCCGTGGCCATGTTCGGGTCCAGTTCCAGAGCATGGCTGAAGTCGTCCACCGCCTCGGTCAACATCTCCGAATGAGTGTGAACGTACCCCGCGATCAGCCACAGGTCTTTTTCCTTCGGCAGGATTGGTTGATACGCCTCGGCCAGGCGCAGCGCCTCATCGTAGTGACCCATGTAAAGCAGGTCGTAGGCGAGATACACCGGAGCTTCACGGTCCCGCGGCAGCTTTTGGATAACCTGCCAGCCCAGCTTGGCCGATTCCGCGTAATTCCCCGTCCAGGTCAGATAACGTTCGTGCTCGCGCATGACCTCAGGGTTGCTGTTCATGCTGCCCTTGGCGCGCTCTAGCCAGGCTTTCGCCAGCGGTAGCTGGTGCGATTCCAGCGAGGCGTTCGCTCCGCCTGCAACAATCAGCGGGTTGGCTGCATTCAGCTTGTACGCCTTCTCGTATTCCTGCAGAGCGCGCGGATACTGACTGAGTGCGGTGAACAGGTCGCCAAGGCCGAGATACGGCTCATAGGAATTGGGATAATACTTGACCGCGCGCAACAAATAGTTTTCGGCTCCTTTGGGATCGCCCAGGTCACGCATCAGGTAGCCGAGCGAAATTAAAGCATAGCGACTGCTCGGGTCCGTTTGCAGGGTGCGCAGGTACATTTGCCGCGAATCCTGCTTGCGGCTCATCTTCCACAGCAGGCTGGCGTATTGCAGGCTGATATTGCTGTTCTTGGGGTCGAGCGAGAGCGCCTCGCTCATATCCTTGTCGGCGGCCTGCAGCTTGCCGGTATCCGTCTCGATAGCGGCGCGCAGGCGCAGAAATTCTGGCCGCTCCTGCCCCTGCATGTTGATCTGGCTGATCTGTCCGGCGGCGAGCTGCGCCTGCTGTTCGGCGGCGGCTTCGTTGTTATCATCACGATAAAGCTGCGCCAGTGTCATCCGCAGTTCAATGGGATAGAGAATTCCTTCTTGTGGCGATTTCGGAACAGTCTGGATCGCCCGGTTATATTCGCTGATGGCATCCAGCGTCTGGCCCTGCAGGCGCGCGATATCGCCCCGCAGGGCAAAAATCCGGTAGTGATTGGGATCAATGGCAGCGGCACGATCCAAAAATTGCTTTGCCTGCCCCAATTGGTTGGTATTCACCAACGCCTGTGCGGCGGCAATCTGCAACGTTAGCTGCTTGGGCTGCGCCTCTGCGGCCTGTGCGTAAGTGCGGGCTGCATTGTCAATCTGTCCGCCCAGTTGATAGGTGTAGGCCAATTCTGCAAGGTAACTGGGAGTGCGCTGGCGTACTTGCAGCAGCGTGGCGATTGCATTCTTGTAGTCGTGACTATCACGATAAAAACCGGCAACGGAGCGCAGCACGTCGGGATCATTGGGGGCACGACTCTTGGCGCGTAGCAGCATCTGCTGCGCTTTGCCCTGCTGATTCAGTCGCAAATACGCCTTGGCCAGCAGCAGATCGCCGCGCGCGCTGGGCTGCAGGGCGTCGCCCCGCTGCAGCATGGGCAGCGCTTTCTGCGGGTCGCCCGAGTCCAGAAACAATTCGCCTGCCAGCAGCAGGTCATTGGCGCTGTGGGGGTTGGCGGCGATCACTTTCTGCAGCAGTTGCTGTGCCTCCGCCGTCTTGCCCATGCGAACGTAAGTTTGCGCCAGGCCGGAAAGACCCTGGATGGATGATGGTCGTAGCTGCAAGCCGTGGTTGTAGGCATCTACCGACTCGGCGTTGCGTCCCGCCATGCGCGCGGCATAGCCGTAGGCAAACCACAGGTCGGCATTCTGCGGAGCGGCATTGGCCGCCCGTTGCGCAAAATCTGCCCCCTGCGCGTACTCACCCCGGCGCATGGCATCCTGCGCCGCCCGGGCCACGCGCGCTACCTGAATGCTGGCGCCCCAGCCAATCCCTTGCGAGGCACGCGCCCACGGCGCCGCCTGCTTCTGTCCCTTCTTGTGGGGAGCCGCCGGCGAGGGCTGCGATTGCCCGTTGACATCAAACGTTTGTGCCGGACTTCTCGTGGCCGCAAGAAACAAGGCGCACGCAATGATGGCAATCTGAATCCTCACACATTCACCAGGATCGTTAGAGATTCGTCCCCTGAAGCGGCAGGCAAGCAGCTTTCCAACTGCTCTGATGCGATTCGTCGCAAAAAAGGGGGTACCGGAAATTGGCGGTAGCAGCAGTTCTCAATTACGGCACCGCAGTTCACATGGTTGGAATCCAGCTTTCCAGGCCGGGTGCCGCCCAACTCGGCAGAAGCGGTCACACCGCCCGCATTTATCTCGCAAGCAGGCGCAGCTCCGGTCAACCAAATTGCCCGCTTTCGGAATCCTAACTGCTGCTCAGGTTTCGGAGGCTGTCTTGGCTACAACTCTCGGACTTACCGCGGAAGCTCCGCGCTTCCACAAGGAATCCCAGCGCCGCGGCGTTCCCCTTTATGCCATTGTGCTGTTGGCCCTGGCTATCCACGGTCCGCTGCTGTTCATGCAGGTGCAGGCCAATTCATTCGATACCAACTTCCACATCTTCTTTGCTTCGCACTATGCCCAGCACTGGTGGAACCCTTGGAATCAAAAGTGGTTTGCCGGATTTTCCCAGACCACGTATCCGCCTTTGGAACACCAGTGGATGGCGCTGATTTCCCACGTCATCGGTCTCAACATGGCGTATGCCGTGGTGCAACTGCTGGGCGTGCTTCTGCTGGTGGTCGGCATCTACCGCTTTGCACGGTTGTTCGTGGATGATCGCGCCGCCAGCTATGCCGCCATCGCCTGCATCTTCCTGGGAGCTCTGTCGTTTTTGCTGTACGAAGCCGGACAGCTCTCAACCACAGTTTCAGCGGCGCTGATGTTCAATGCCTTACCCTATTTTTATGACTGGTCCCGGCACGCTCGGGGAAAAGCGCTGCTCAAAGGCTGGATGGTGGCGCTGGCTGGCGCGGCGGTCCACCACGTCACCTTGATTTTTGGTGCTGTGTTGTTCGCCATCCCCGTGGTTTGGCTGGCGGTCCTGGATCGCGATGAGGAACCGGAGACCACCTCTGGCGCCGTTATCGGGCGCGCAATATTCTTTACTATCCTTACCGCCATCGGCACGGGCGTGGTGCTGCTGCCTTACTGGCTGGCCATTCTGCAGCACCCCATTAAGCAGATTCCGATTCCGCACGCCAGCCGTTCCAACCTCCTGCTTAATGGCATCAATGGCTTCAACTATTTCATCGTGCCCTACGGCGCCATGCTGCTGGCCTTTCCCTACATTTTCATTCGCGGCTCGCAGCATCGGCGCTTGCGCCCGCTGCTGGTCGGATTCTGGGTCACCTTCATTTTCGGCCTGGGCGGGACCACTCCGATCCCCAAGTGGATTCTGGGCCGCGCCTTCGACATTCTCACGTTCGAGCGCTTCACCTTCTGGGCTACCCTCCTGGCGTGCCCGTTCCTCGGTCTCCTCGCTGCCGAGATGATTGAACGCTTCCGCAAGACAGGCGCAGTCATCGTTGGCGCCGGCGCCGTAGCCAGTATTGGCCTGGCGCTGGGCTGGCTCACCGCGAATCCTTACAAGCCGGTGACCGGATTCGATGTGAAGCCCGTGGTTGATTTCCTCAATCGCGATGGCCACTACAGCTACCGCTACATGACTTTGGGATTCGGCAACGAACTCTCCAAGGTGGGCACCTACACCGTTGCCTCCAGTGTGGACGGCGAGTACAACTCCGCTCGCCTGCTACCCGAGTTCACGCATTACGGCGTGGGCCAGTTGAGTAGCGCCAAGTATTACGGTACCGCTGGCATGACCTCGCTGCGCGCCATGCTGGAGCACGCCAATCGTTACGGCCTGAAATACATTTTTGTGCACGACCCGTATTACGATCCACTGCTCGAATTTGCTGGCTGGCGCAAGATTGAGACCTTCGACAGCGGCGCGATTACCGCTTGGTCGAAGGAAAGCGTCCCTCCGGCGCACGACATTCCTTCTGACGCCGTGCCTCCTCCATGGCAAGGCCTGATGTGGGGCACCTTGCCCATGGCTACCAGCATCCTCGCCATTCTGTTCGTCCTCGCCTTGCCGGAACGCCGCCGGGCGGCAGAAACCGTGGAATTTCCGGCCATCGTTGAGCCGGCTTATCGGGAGGCCAAGTAAATGAAACTGGCTGTCCTGCTTGTGCTCGCAACCATCGCCTTTTTAATTCTGGGCTTCGTTTTTCCCGTTCACCAGGCCGCTACTCCGGGCATAGTTTCCGGCGAGGCTCTGCCCGGAGTGGGTGCCTCCACCAATACTCCCGAAACCGCGGTGCGCTCGCTGCTGGGTGACGTGCAGGCGCATGACTGGAGTCGTGCCTACTCTCTGCTGGCCAACAACAACGACGTGCCTGAAGAAGCTTTCATCCACGATGTCAATGGTAACTACGGCAGCCTGCGCACATTTTCCAGTCTGGAAGGCTCGCGCACCCGCGTGCTCAACCAGAGCGGCGACCAGGCCCTGGTGCGCGCCGACATGCACTGGTCTACCGCCGTGGGTCCTATCTACGACGTGAAGGAACTGAAGGTTGTGCAGCAGGGCGGCGCCTGGAAAATCATATGGCCGCTGGAAAAGCAGCCCACCGTCCCGCCCCAGGTAGTGCCAGTCAACTATCTGCGCTGGGATGTGATTTCCCGCGGCCCGCAGGACGACTGGGGCACCCAGAATGTGGATTCACCCCAGGTGCGCATCGTTTCCATGAACGCGGTGCAGAACGGCAGCACTCTGGTGATCGTTGGTGAGGTAGTGAACGAAGACACCGTCCCCGCCTTCGTGGACATCAATGCCATTTTGCTCGGCAAAAATGGGCAGGACCTGGACCAGGAAAGCAGCTTCGACAAGATTCAGCACACCTTGCTTCCCAAGCAGGTCTCGCCCTACCGCATTGATTTTCCCGGCTACAACCTGAGCCAGGTGAAGAGCGTGCGCATGGACGCCAAGGCTATGCTGGTGCCGGCGTCAGCCGATCCCGTCATCGCCGTGCTCGACCAGCACGAGCAAACCAGCATCCTTGGCCGCAAAGTGCTGAGCGGCAACCTGCTGAATGAAAGCGGCCGCGTCGTGAATATCTCCCAGGTGCTGGCCACTTATTACGACAGCAACGGCAAGGTCATCTGGGTATCCGACGGCTACGTGGACCGCGCCCTGCTGCCGCAAACACCTGAGCCTTTCGCCGTGGACATGCCCGACAACACCGTGGGCAAGGTGCAGAGCTATCGCGTGACCGTGAACCACTACATTCGTGAGCAGTCGTAATTAACGAGGGAAAGATTCCTATGCGCAGAATTTTTCGCGTGGTTTGCCTGGCTGTTTGCCTCATGGCAGCCGCGTCGCTCGCTGCCCAGGATCTGCAGGTGCCTGCTACGGTGGCCGCAGATTCCGGCCTTACCATTCCAACGTCCGGCAGTGGAAGCGCCACCTTCTATTTGATCGGGCCAGGCTTGGCCACCAAGCGCCAGGTTCAGTTGGGCCAGGAAATTCACATTCCACCTCAAGAACTGCGCAGCGCCGGCCGATACGTGACTGTGTTGCGTGCCGGCGGGGCCAGCCAGAGCGGCCGCTTCTATGTAGTGGCAGGCAAGCCCGCCAGCCTGAGCTTCCTGGCCCACCCCTCGCGGATTCCCGTGGCGCAGCGTTCAGGCATTATCGGCGTGGCCTTCATTTTCGATAAATGGGACAACCTGGTCCGCCGGCCAGAGACGGTGGACTTCCGCCTCGCGGCCAACGATGCTCCTCCCGTCACCCAAAGCGTGCGCAGCCGCGACGGCGTGGTGTGGATTCTCATGAACTCTGGGCATAAGGCCGGCAACGCCAAATTTGTCGCCGCTTTGGATGGAATTGAAGAGATGCGCGTAATCCAACAGGTAGCTGCCGACCCCTGTCATCTGCAAATCAGAGCGGAACGAAACGCTAAGGGCGTGCTGGTTGAGACCGCTCCCGTGCGCGATTGCAGCGGCAACCCGGTTTCTGACGGCACGGTTGTGACCTTTACCGCGAATGGCCCTCAGGGCTTGAGTACGGTGGACGTGCCCATTAAGAAAGATGTCGCGCAAGCCGAGCTGAAGATTCCCGGACCCGCCACCATCTCTGTCGCCTCCGGCGTTGTTATGGGCAACGAAGTAAAAGTGGGAGGCCAGCAATGAAGCAGATTACTTGGGTGGGGACGGAGCTTCCCAGCGAATGTGTGGGGACGGGGCTTTGCCCCGTCCAGGGCGGGTCGCAGATCCGCCTGAAAATTATCGCCGCGCTTTTCGCGTTGCTTCTCCTGGCATGCCTCCCCTCGTCTGGAGCTGATGTGCCGCAGGTGCAGTTCGATACCTCGCACATTGGGCCGCGGCAGATGGAAGACGTTACCGGCCGCAACATTCCCCGCGACTGGGGCCGCGCCTGGCAGACGCTGGCTTTGGCGCTCGAGCAGAACCGCCCTGATCTGCTGGGCCGCTACTTCACCGGTTTTGCCCAGCAGAAGCTCGCTGCCACCATCGCCACACAGGTCAAAACCGGCCTGCGCACCCGCTACATTGACCATGGACACAAGCTGGCCGCCTACTTTTACTCCCCAGACGGCGGCGCGCTCGAGCTGCACGACACGGCCGACCTGGAAATTCAGGTTTTCGACGGCAACGACCTGGTCCACAGCGATCGCGTCACCTTGCACTATATCGGCTTGATGACCCCCGCTGCCGACCACTGGGAAGTCCGGCTTCTGGAGTCCGTCCCCAGCTTCTAGCCGAATAGCAACCATTAACAACTGTCATGCTGAGCGGGGCAGGTGGGTTCGCTTGCGAATCCGCCTGAGAAGTCGAAGCACCCCTACTCAGCTGATAGCGGTACACCGTCTCAGAGATTTCTACCGCATCTCTCCTGGCATCGGATGCGTAGCCTGATCAGCATGCGGCACGAGCCGCTGATAAACCGAATCAGGCAGGTGAGTTTGCCAGTGCCCGCTGAACTGGGCGTAGCCGGTAATGCCAAAAAACAGCGCCGCAATCCCGGCGGCCATCGCCCAAGGCGGCAGCGTGCGTTGCCGTGGGGCGGCGATTGCCAATGCGCCTTGTGCCGGGCACACCGCCACGCATTCCAGGCAACCGGTGCACTCAGCTGACTTGATGCTCAACAGCTTGTCCACGGGCAGGGCGGATGGGCACGCCTTGGCACACTTCGAGCAGTCAATGCACGCCTGCGGATTGCGGCGGATGCGCAGCGGCCCGGGCAGCGCCGCCAGTCCCAGCAGCGCGCCGTAGGGACACAGATAGCGGCACCAGAAATTCTGCACCAGCACCGATGCCGCCACCAGCAACGCGATCACAATCAGGCCGGTTTCGCCCAAAAAACGGAAGAAGTTCAGCATCTTCACATCGGCAATCAGGCCATAAGGGCTGCGCATGAAGCCGGCAATTTCGTCCGCGCTCATGCCCGTCACTGCCCACACGAAGAATGCCAGCAGCAGATATTTCAGCCCGCGCAGCGGAATGTCGAGCCAGCGCGGCAGGCGCAAGGTGCGCCGAAAAAGCCGGTGTCCCAATCGCCACAGGTATTCAGAAATAGTACCAACCGGGCACAGCCACGAGCAGAAGGCTTTGCGAAAGAGGAACGCGGTTGCGACGAAGGTAAGCAAGAGAAACATGGCTGCAGGGTGTACCGCCGGCACCTCTCGGCTCAGCAGCCAGTATTTGAAATTCATCATGCCCGCGATGGGCAGGTAGCCTTCCACACCCGCAGGCCGCACCAGCCCTGGCACACTGCCGGTTTCATACGCCCGCACCCAGAAATAAAACACCAGCCCCAGGTAGATGTTCAGTCCCAGAAACGCGAATTGAAATCCATGCCGCAACGCTTGCGAGCGGTCCTTGCCGGCTCGCCGCCCCAGTTTCTTCTTGGCCCGCTTTGCTGGCTGCGTCGGAGGTGCGGGCAGGTTTGGCATCTCGCCGATCGCCGTTTCCGGTACTACGGTGGCCATAAGCTGCTCCAAACGCCCTACCTTAGGCCGCCAATCGAGTGTGCGATATGACTTAGGTCACAGCCGGAAATCGGCAGTTGGCAATTGGCAATCAGCATTTAGCCCTGCCGCACAGTTACTCTTCGAGGGCCAAATGCTAATTGCTAACTGCTAATTGCTGCTCTTCCTGCGCTATGATGCAAGCTGCAGGAGGAAATCGTGCAACATCGGCAAACTCCCCTGGTTGTGCTGATGGTAGTTTGCTTTGCGGGCTGGTTGAGCGCGGCTCAGAATAGCTCGTCTCCAAAGCAAAACAATTCCGCGGATCAGAAGAACGCGCAGTCCAACCCCAGTGAAAAGGTCCCGGAGATCAGCGGCAACCTGGGCGGATGCTCGGTGGAAATCCATGTAATTGATTCGGCCGGAAAGCCGGTTTACGGTGCGCAGGTTTCAGTGCACATTCGCTACGGCTTCGGCGGCTTTCACCGCCTGGACCTGCAAATCGGCACCAACACTGATGGCCTCGCCCGCTTCGTTGGTCTCACCGAGCGCGCCCGCATGCCGCTCTCTTTTTACGCCGACTACCATGGACGCGAAACCGTGGTTCCCGTGGACCTCAGGCAAAACTGCCACCAGAAGCAGGACGCAGCCATTCCCGACAAGCCGGCGCCGCCTCCTCAGGACTGAGCAGTCAGCCCCGCCTCTGAGCGTCAGGTGCGAAACGTCATTTTTGAGGTGGATTTCTTAAAGGCGTTTCACTGCCCACCGCCCGCTGACTCTACCTTCCCGCCAGGTACGCGCCGGTCACATACCCGATGGTGCTGCCAACAAGAATGTCAGAAGGGTAGTGTTTCTTGGCTGGTATGCGTGAAAGGCTGACGGCCGTGGCAAATGCATACGCGCCCCACTTCACCCACCGTTTGTGCGGATAACGGTGTGCCAGCGCGCTGGCAAACGCCCAGCTGGCCGCCGAATGGCCCGAGGGAAACGACTTGCCGCTTTCCCAGAACTCGCCTGTGCTGTTCGTGCCATACGGATACTGCCGGTTCGCAGCGATCTTGAACACCTCGTTGATGCCGGCGGCCGCTCCCGCAGCTTCCAAGGCCACGAACCCATTCTCCCGAAGTTTCTCGTGATGGCGGACGCAGCCGTCTGCCCACATCAGCCCTGCAGCCCCCAGTTCCATCCCCAGCCCTACATTCGACCAGGTGCTGAGTGTGGTCTGCCGGCTGAGCGACTGGTTGTGCGTCGCTACTGGTTGATCCAGTTCGGCGATGAAAATCCCGGTCGCAGCGGCGATCGGAAGTTCCCACTTCAGGTTGCTCGGCCGAATGGCATTGCGCGGCGCCGCGGCCAGACCGTGGCCGAGCCCCCCTGCATCCTTGTGTAGCTGGTTTCCAGTGGCGTATAAGCAACGCTCCTGAGTGGCGTCGCTTTGCGTCTGTGCAGCGCAGAACACGCCTCCGTTCAGCAGCAATAGAACAAGAATGCGTAAGACCGCGGACGAGTAATCGTTCAATGCACTCCTCGACCTATGCAAGTGACCGGAACTCTGTCCGGCTTTGTTTTGGATGCGGTTCTCCCGGCGTGTGAAACACCCGGTAAGCTGAATTTTAGGCGACCAGGCCCGTAGGTGGAACAGCAGCCTGCGGCTCTACGGGACCAAGCTGCCTGCCTTGGCGCCACCAGGCCAGGTTCCGGAGGGCAACAAATCCGGTCCACGCCAGCACAGGAATGAGCAGTGTCCCGGCCAGAATCCAGATGTTCCAGAACACCACCAAGGCCGCCAGAGTGACCAGCTCCTGCACCAGAACAGCCGCGAATGCGGCTCCGGGACGTGCCATTCGGAAAAACAGACCTGACCACACCACGTTCAGCCCCAGCAGCACAAAGTAGAAAATCATCCCCAGGCGCACCCAGGGCGCACCCCACTGCGGGCCGGCAAGCCATGCCAGCCAGGCGGCCGCTCCCAGCAGCACATAATTGGACCTCCACCCCCACCCATAGGCGGGCGGCGACGGCACTTTTTCTGGACGGCTGAACATCTCGTACCAGCTTTCCACCCTTTGGCGGGCAAAGCCGGTGGC
>DASSQB010000152.1:0-5063 GCA_035702725.1 Terriglobales bacterium
AGACCCGCCGCGAGCGCATCTTCCTGGCTTCGCTTTCTTTCTTCCTCGGCTTTGCTGCCGTGCGCCTGCTCACCCACGCCATTCGAGACGGGTTGGGCCCCTTCCACGACCTCTCGGTGCACGGCCGTCACATTCATCACCTGGTGTGGGGAATCCTGTTGCTTCTTCTGGTCGGCTACAGCTGGCTGCTTCAAGTTGGCACCGGCCAGGGCGGCTACACCTGGCTGGGAAGATTCACCGCTATCCTCTACGGCCTCGGAGCCGCGCTTACCCTGGATGAATACGCCTTGTGGCTGAATCTGCGCGACGTTTATTGGGCGCGTGAAGGCCGGGCCAGCATTCACGCCGTCATCTTTTTCGGCGGACTGCTTTCCGTGGGCATTTGGGGTGGACCCTTCCTGCGCGCCCTGACCCGCGACGCTGTGCGCCTGCTGCGTGGCCGCGCACGGGCGGTCACCGCGGGAAGATAACCGGAACACTCTGTTCCCGTTTCGGGAGTAACGGAACCAGTCGCACGCGCAATTTCCAATCTATTGCCATGGGCCACCTTAGGATTGAGAAGGAGGCTGCCATGGAGCTTGCTAAGGCAATCGAGATCGTAAAGTCATTGGCCGATGGGCTTGACCCGAAAAGCCGCGAGCCGCTGGTCAATGAGTCGGTCTACCAGAACCCGGATACGGCGAGAGCCTTGTACACCGCCTTAGACGTTTTGGAGGAAACTCGGAGCCGGGAAGAACGAAAGGCACAACTGCCTCCCAACACCGGCAGAGCTTGGGACGACGCAGAAGACAGGAAATTATGCGAGGAGTTTCATCGCGCTGTTGCCTTCGATGAAATGGCTCAAGTGCATTCCAGAACCCGCGGTGCCATCATTTCGCGGTTGGTAAAGTTGGGCAAGATCCACCCTCGGTCTGAGGAAAAAATAGCGTAGGCATCGGCAGCAACACGCCAGCGCTCACGTACGGCAGATACAATCCAACTGCTAACTTAACCGGCTACTAACTACTCACTGTGGATTGTCGTCGCCTACCCCGCCCTTGGGCAGCGGTCCCTGGCCGGGCTGCTGGTCTTCTCCCGGACGGCGCAACGTAGGCGCCCCTGCGGGCCGGGCGCCCGGCTCGGCTTGCGGTTGTTGCTGGGCTACGGTGGGCTGCTGTTTGATGTCCACTTGCTTCTGGGTTTCAACCACCTTGGTGCCGTCCACCTTCATGGTCTCCACCCGCACCACCTCATCTCCTACGAAGCGCACAAACTCCACTTCCTGCGGCGGAGCCCCGTAAATCCACTCTTCGTAGGCGACGTTGCCGTCGCGCTCACGGGTCTTCTGTGGTGCGCGCCCCTTGGCATATGTCACCATCTCCCGATTCATGCCCACGAGCACTTTGTGGTCTTTGATGGCATCGCGCACTTTGGGAGGCAGAGTGGCCATATATGCCTCGGCCACGGAATGGGCGCTGAAATCCAGCACCGGCACTAGCATGTCCTTGACCTGTTGCGGTGTAAGCGACGGAATGTGTCCGTCGAAGGCCAGGTCTACATACGAGCCGCGTGGGTTGGTGTTGGGATTGGAGTTAGGCGAAATCGGCGTCATACCTCCCATGCCGCCGACTTCAATGCGCTGATACCACTTCTGCTTTTTGATTGGGCCGCCGTTGATTTCAAAGCGAATGCTGTCGCCCTTGATGGCAACGTTGGTGATCTGCGCCCGGTCGCCGGGTTTGACCGCAGGGCCCCATTCAGCCAGAAGCTGGCGCATATCTTCCGGAGTAGGCGAAACCACCTTGCCGTCTTTCAGCACCAGCCCCTTTTTGCCAATAGGGAAAACCACCCGCGCAAAGCACAACTCCGCGCTTAGCCCGCGAATGATTTCCAGGCGTTGTTCTTTGGTGAGATGACCGGAAGGCTGGCTACTCTGGTCTTTCGTTTTCGCCCAGGCGTTCGCCAGCAGGAGGGGCACAACAAGCAGCAAAGCCGCGATACGCCGGGCAACCATGACAAACACCCCAGTCGGGTCTGATGCGATTATAGCCCCGGAGATGGCTACCGTGAGCCTGTAAAACCACCTTAAGACAATTAACTAGAGGCCCGAACTTCGCTAACAGTTAAGCCTTCTCGGGCCACTCGGAATGGCAGCACGCGGCCGCCGCTGGCCCCTAAAGCCTCCGCTACCCGGGTCTTAGCGCCCTTCTCCACGAAGAAGACCACACACCCCCCTCCTCCTGCCCCACACACCTTGGCGGCAATCCCTCCATTGCGCCGGGCGGCGGCAATCAGCTTTTCTATCAGAGGAGTAGAAATCCGCGGGGCATTGGTGCGCCGCAGCTTCCACTCTTCCGCCAGCAGGCGCCCCACCTCGTTCCAGTCCGGCCGGGCTAGCGCTGCCCGCATGGCGCAGGCAATTTCCGTGATCTGGTTGAAGTTGCGCAACACTTTGCTGTCGCCGTCAATATGCGCTTTGAACACTTCCCAGTTGTTGATTCCCGACTGCCGCGGCGCGCCCGTGTATGCCAGCACAAAGCGCGCCTCAATTTCCTCCGGCGGCACGGGAATGGCACAGCGATGAATGCCATCGGGCGCCAGCTCGATGGCGCTCACCCCGCCATAGAGGGCCGGGTAATAGTCCTGGCAGCCGGTAGGCACATTGATGAGCTGCGCTTCCACGTTCTGCGCCAGCACCCGCATTTCCTCGCGTGAGATGTTGCGGCCGGTAAAGCGGGTGAGCGCCGCTGTGGTGGCGATCATCAGCGCCGAAGAGCCTGCGATGCCCGCCCCCGCCGGCGATTCCGAATTGGTTTCGATAGCCAGGCCTTGCTGCGGCTGGAAGAAACTGACCAGGCGCGCCGCCAGCGGATGGCGGTATTTCTTTGCCCGGCATAACTCGTCGAGACTGGCAAATCGCTCTTCCCGGCGGCCGTCCAGCGAGCGCAGATGGATTTCTTTTCCCGCCAGAGGGGTAATGCGGCAGGTAGTCAGAATGCTGACTGCAAAGTTCACTGTGACCGCACCAGGGTGGAAGAGATAGAGCGGCCACAGGTCCATGGTGCTGCCCGCCAGGTCGGCGCGGCAGGGTGCCTGCGCCAGAATGCTCGCTGACCCGCCCTTTCGTTCTGCAACATTCGCCTTCACTGCTGCTTCTTTCGCTACGCCTGCGGCTGTGTTCGGCACCATTCGACCTCACATCGGAAGTGGAAGATCCGCAACGGCTGACGCCGCCCACTCTCAGATTATTGAACCTGGGCCGCGGCTGCCAGTACCTCTGGTACTAGGGCGTCCACATCACCATCGGCCGTGCGATGGTTCACAAAGCAGGCGCGCAGCGCGAACTTGCCCCGAATGGATGCGTTGGAAATGTATACCCGGCCGCGCTCGATTACCCGCTTCAGAATAGCCCGGTTCAATCGGTCCAGATCGTCCTCTTTTCGCCTGTGTCCGCGAAAACGGAAACACACGGCGCTGAGTTCCACCGGCGCCAGGCGCTCCAGTTGTGCCGTGGAATCCACGGCGGCCGCAAGGCGCTGCGCGTGCCTCAAATCGGCGGCAATGGCTTCCCGGAAGGCGGCCAGTCCGTGATAGCGCAGCGAAAGCCAGAGCTTTAGCGCGCGAAAACGCCGGGAAAGCTCGATGGATTCTTCAAAAAACGAAAACGCCTCCACCGGATCCTGGTTGAGGGCGCGGGTGTACTCGCCGGTATAGGCGAAGGCAGTCCGCGCGACTTGCGCGTCAGGAAACAGCAGGCATCCGCAGTCGAGTGGCTGGTAGAGCCACTTGTGGGGATCCAGGGAAAGCGAGTCCGCCTGTTTGATCCCGGCGAACTTCTCTGGCGCGGCAATGGCCGCCAGCGCGCCATACGCTCCGTCCACGTGTAGCCACAACCCATGTCCCCGGGCAATTTCGGCGATTTGCGGCAGCGGGTCAATGGCTCCGGTGTTGACTGTTCCCGCGGAGGCCACAATGGCCACTGCCCGCTTCCCTTGCCGGCGGTCCTCGTGAATCGCACGCTCCAGTTCCAACGGCGACATGCGAAAACTGTCATCGGTGGGTATCAACCGCAAGTTTTCGCGCCCCAGGCCCAGTAGCGCCATGGCCTTGCCAATGGACATATGCACTTCGTCGGAAGCGTAAACCATGCACGGCTGCGCGCCGCGCTCATTGGCCGCCGCCTTGGCTTCTCGCGCCATGGCCAGGCCCATCAGGTTGGCGGAGGAGCCGCCGCCGGTCAGGCTGCCGGTGAATCCGGCGCAGCCGATGGCCTGCGCCAGCCACTCCACCACCGTACGCTCGATGGTCACGGCAGCGGGCGAAGAGCGCCATGCGGTCAGGTTCTGGTTGAGCACGCTGGCCAGCAGGTCGGCGGCCGCGGCTACCGGCTCACCCGAGCCCAGCACGTAGCCGAAAAAACGCGACGTGGGCGGGCGCGAGTGCCGGATCACCTCGGGCAGGATGTCCAGGGCCGAGCTTCCCAGCCCCGCTTCCGGCAGCGCGCTGCGAAACAGGCGCTCGGTTTCATCACCTGAAGTTCGAGGAAATGCCGGGAGCGAGTGAGTCTCAGCCAGGAGTTCTGACGCCAGCTCCACCATGCGCAGCGCCACCCGGCGAAACTCGTCGGGCGAAATTTCCAGGCGGCTCATGGGAAAGGACATTGTACGACTTGCGGGTGGGACGTCGTGGGCGTCAGCTAGACACCGGAGAGCCGAATCGCCCCAGGGCCGACGACCGATGGCCGAGAGCTGCTTCTATGGCTGGATCAGCGCCTGCGATGGCGGCTGCAACCCAGGCTGCGCTCCCACGGGCTTGAGGATGAGGACGAGCGACCGCCCTTCATGACCGCTGGGCATGAGCAGCAGTTTGCGGTCAGGATCGAAAACAATGCCGTGCCCGCGCACAGTAAGAGTTAATTGGTCTTCTGTGGCAAACTGTCCGCCGCCCACGCCAATTACATCTACCTCATTGCTGGATGCGGCGTAGAGCTTTCCGCTGCCTGAATCCAGCCACAGGCTGTCTACGCCCATGGGCGCGGCCACGCGGCCTACTTCGTGCCCGCTATCGGCCTCCAGGGCGACTAC
>DASSQB010000153.1:0-10114 GCA_035702725.1 Terriglobales bacterium
GCAGATGCGCGAAGGCGAATTCACCGTGAAGCAAGAGCCACCCGATCCTGCTGCGTGAACACGGACCAAGAACCCCGCGTACAAGGCTCCGCAATTCGATACCGGTAGAGACGTAACTTGTAACGTCTCAAGTTGTCCCGCAACAGGGCCACCGCACAGCATTAGTCACCTCTGCAGCAGCGCTTCGAGGGTAGAGAAGAATCCGGGATAGGAAATGTCCACCACGCCGGCATTACGGATGTGAAGCTCGCTGCTAGCGCCCAGTGCGGCCACGGCGCTGGCCATGGCAATGCGGTGGTCGCCGAAGGAGTCCACCTCGGCGCCGTGCAGCGCTTGGCGACCGGGAATGAGCAGTCCATCATCGAGAACTTCCACCTGTGCTCCCATGGCGCGCAGGTTCTCGGCCATGGCGGCGATGCGGTCAGACTCCTTCACCCGCAGCTCACGCGCATCGCGGATTTCCACCCCATCTTCAGTGTAGGGAGCAATGGCGGCCAGCACCGGCAATTCGTCAATCAGCGCCGCTGCCTGCGCTGCGGCAATGCGAGCGCCGCGCAAGCGTCCTCCGTGCCGGGCCTGCACCGTGCCCACGAGCTCGCCATGATGCTCCTCGATTTTCAGCACCGCGACGCGCATTCCCATGGCGATGAGCACATCCAGAATGGCGGCCCGGGTGGGATTCAGCAGCAGTTCGTCCACCACCAGGCTGGACTCGGGAAAGATGGCGGCCGCACAAAGAAAAAAGGCGGCGCTGGAAATGTCGCCGGGAATACTGGCACGGATAGCATGCAGCTTCTGGCCGCCCGTGATCGAGCAGCGGTTGCCGCCGTGGCTCACGCGCGCCCCGAAGGCTTGTAGCGCCAGTTCACCATGGTCGCGGGTGCGGACCGGTTCCTCCACCACAGTTTCACCTTCCGCCAGCAGGCCGGCAAACAGCAGCGCGGATTTCAGCTGGGCGCTGGCGACCGGCATTTGGTATTCGATGGCGCGCAGACGTCTTCCCTGAATGCGCAGTGGCGGGCGGCAGCCTTCGCCCGCAGTAATCGTCGCGCCCATTTTCTCCAGCGGAGTTACCACGCGCTGCATAGGGCGCCGCGAAAGCGATTCATCTCCCACGAGCACGCTGGCGAAGTTCTGCCCGGCTAAAATGCCGGCCAACATGCGCATGCTGGAGCCGGAATTGCCGCAATCCAGTTCCTGCTGCGGCGGCGCCAGCGCCGGTCCCATTCCTTGTACGCGGACGTTTCCCTCGTGGCGCTCGATCGCGCAACCCAGCGCGCGCAGGCAGGCCAGGGTACTGGCACAATCGGCTCCGCTGGAAAAATTCTCCAGTTCGGTCACGCCCTCGGCTAGCGTGCCCAGCATGGCGTAGCGGTGAGAAATGGATTTATCGCCGGGCAGGCGCAGGCTGCCGGCCAGGTTTTTAGCCGGCCGCACCGTAGCTGCCGCCGCGGATGTGGTCAAATTTGGCAAGTACGATCCAACCGCGAGTTGCTCGCCTGAAAACAAAATTTTGAGCAGCTCTGCTCCCGTCTGAGACAACTGTCGCTTGTAGCCGCCATCTCAGTCAATAGCGGACGCGAACTCCGGCGTCCTTTAGAGCGGTAGTTCCCCAGCTTCGGGTCCCCCTGCCTAAGTCTGGAAGCCCTCGAAAATTTGCCCCTTCGTACGAGAGGTTGGGATGTTGTTTCTGCGAGATAGACTTTTCCTTGCGCTTTTTCTTGTCATCTTTGCCGTGGCGCCCAGTTGGGCTCAAATCGGCGCCGTGCAGGATCCGGGCCTTGCGGGCAGCACGCAACTTCCAGGATCTTCCCCGCAAAATGGTCCTGACCTGAAACACGCCGGCACCGGCATGATTATGGGTTCCGTCCGCACCTTGGACGATAAGCCGGTGGCCAACGCACGCGTTGAGGTCAGCTCTCTTGCCGCGGGGCAGCGGATGATGACGGCATATACCTCGGCGGATGGCAGCTTCATGGTCGCCGGCCTTCCCACCGGGGATTATGATGTGCGCGCCGAATCGGGAGTGCTGGAAACCAGCGCCCGGGTGCAAGTCGGCGACGGGCAGATCTGGCTCAACATGCGCGTGCCCAATTCTGCCACCCAGGAACGCGGTGGCAGCGGCCCCACGGTTTCAGTGCAGCAACTGCGTGTGCCCGAGAAGGCGGCGTCGTTTCTGGCCAAGGCCCACCAGGCCATGGACAAGCGCAAACTCGACGATGCCGCGAACTATGTCTCCAAGGCACTAGCCTCGTATCCCGAGTACGCCCAAGCCTTGACCCTGCGCGCGGTCCTCGAAATGCAGCAGGGAAAGTATGACCAAGCCGCCGCCGACGCTAATCACGCTATCCAGGACGACCCGAATTACGGCACCGGCTACCTGGTGATGGGCGCCATTCTAAATTGCCAGAAAAAATTCAAAGATGCCTTGCGTCCTCTGGAGCGGGCGGAATTGCTGCTGCCCAACGCCTGGCAGGGATACTTCGAATCCAGCAAAGCTTTGCTGCAATTAGAAAGGTTCCAGCAGGCGCTGCAGCAGTCAAATAAGGCATTGGCCATCAATGACGCCGCCACTCCCCCTGAACTTCACCTGCTGAAAGGGTATGCGTATATCGGGCTGCGCGCCTACGGCGCAGCCGTGACGGAACTGGAGCAATATATCAGTAAGCTCCCCAACGGGCCCGACGCCACGCATGTGCGCTCTGACCTGGAGAAAATTCGCCCTCTGGCTGCAGCAGTGGTGCGTTAATCACCGTGAGCTACGCTCGCGAGTAGCTGCCGCTGGCCACTTCCTTCAGCATCTCCGGGGGAACTTCCCGCAGCCGCAGTTGAAACTGGAACATGGGTGTCTCCGGGCCGCGGCCCCAGCGGTTCACTTCCCAATGAGCCCGCAGAAAGCGGATCTCCGGGTGTTGACCCAGGTCCACCAACAACGGGTGTTCGCCGCGATAGAACTTCTGCGGGAAAGAATTCAACGCTTTCTGTCCCCAGGTATTCCCGTCAGCGGAACCGAAAATGCTTACGTCCAGCGCCTGCTGCTCCAGGATGCGGATGATCTTCAATTGCAGGAGAAAAACGCGGTGAGCCGCCGCGCTGATGTCAACCACCGGACCCTCTCCCTTGGCTGTTACCGTGGTTGCTTCTGGCACCAGAAATGTATCCACCATGGCGGGCATTGTAGCAAAGCTGCCGGCAAGCGCACCCCGCAGGTCCCTTGCCGACCTCTGAGGCGAAGGTCCCCAGGTGACGAGGTTACGTATGTACCGGAGCCTCCGGCACGGGTTCGGCATAGAGCGCGTCAATCTGCTCGCGATAGCGCTCTTCCACCTGGCGGCGGCGCAGCTTCATGCTGGCGGTGAGCAGGCCATTGGCCACCGAAAACTCTTCCGCGATCAGGAGGAATTTCTTAAGCTGCTCGTAGCGGGCCAGCTTCTGATTGATTTCCGCAACGATGCCTTCATAAAGCGCGCGCACGGCGGCATCAGTCACCAGCTCCTCGTGCGAGGTAAAGCGCACGCCGTTATTGCGCGCCCACGGCTCCAGCATGCGGAAGTCGGGCGCGATGATCGCGGCGGGGAACTTGCGGCGGTCGCCCAGGACCACGGCCTCAGCCACCCAGGGGCTCATCTGCAGCGCTTTTTCGATGGGCTGCGGCGTTATGAACTTGCCGCCTGAGGTTTTGAGCAGGTCCTTCTTGCGGTCAGTAACGCTGAGGAAACCTTCACTGTCGAGATTGCCGATGTCGCCGGTGTGAAACCATCCGTCGGTCAAGGCTTGGCTGGTCTGCTCGGGCAGATTCCAATAACCCTGGAAGACGGAGGGACCGCGCACCAGGATTTCGCCGTCGTCCGCGATTTTTACCTCAAGATTGGACAGGGGAATGCCGACCGTTCCCAGTTTGTGGTGGGCGGGGGTATTGACGGCAATAACCGGGGAAGTTTCGGTGAGGCCGTACCCTTCATCAATGCGGACGCCGATGTCGGCGAACCACTCCGCCATCTGCCGGGCCAGGGGAGCGCCACCGGAAAAGAGGATGCGCACCCGGCCTCCCATGCCGTTGCGCACCTTGGAGAACACAAGCTTGTCGGCCAGGCGCCAGGAAAGTGAAGCGGGGCGCTTCTGCTCCAAAGTTTCGCTGCGGTGGGCATGTCCCACCTTCATCGCCCAGTTGTAAAGCGCGCGCCTCACACCGCTTTGTACCTTTAGCTGGACCTGGGCATACATCTTTTCGTACACCCGGGGAACGCCGACAAAAATGGTGGGCCGCACCTCCTGCAGAGCAGCCGGAAGCTGGTCAATAAAAGGGCAGTAGGCGATGGTAACGCCCTGGTAGAACCAGGCGTAATCCACGTGGCGTGCGGTTACATGCGCCAGAGGCAGGAAGGAAATGCCAATATCGCCCTCGGCCATGGGTAGCTGCTGCAGGGCGGCGCCCAGGTTCGAGGCCAGGTTGCCATGCGTGAGCATGGCACCCTTGGGAACGCCGGTGGTTCCCGAGGTATAGATGATGGTGGCCAGATCGGCAGGGCCGATGCTGCGGGCGCGGGCGTCGAATTCGGGATCGCGCCCGGCCGAGCCGGCTGGCATCAGGCCGTGCATGGGGATGGCGTCAGGCGTGCTCGCCTCGTCCATGATGACCGCCTTCTCGATCACGGTCTGGCACTTAGCCGCAAGGAACTTTTGCAGCTGCGCAACGGTGGAAAGAAAGATGACACGAGCTCCGGAGTCTCTGAGGATATAGGCGGTCTGTTCCGGGGTCAGAGTGCCGTAAATCGGCACCACGATGCCGCCCAGCGCTTGGGTGGCGAAGTCGGCTACCGCCCACTCCCGCCGGTTCTCGCTCAGAATGGCTACGCGGTCGCCTTTGTGGATGCCCCACTTCTCCAGGGAACGGGCCACACCCACCACGTCGCGGTAGAGCTCATGAGAAGAAATGGGAATCCACTTGGCGGTTTGCTTGTACATCATTACCCGATCGAAATTACGCTCGACCGCGGTATAGAAGACTTCGTTGATCGTGTTCGGGTTCATGCGATTGGACAATGGCAACGCTTCAGGCCGCGCATAGGATGGCGCCATTCAATTGCCGATTTCGGAGGAAAAAAGCCGTAACCGGAGTCGGCCATGCACTTCTATTAATTCTTGCGCTGCCGTGACTTTACTGGCAACCGTGGCGGCAAGCAAGTGGGTGCGACAAGATTGACCGCGTCCCTTTTTGGGAATAGGCTTAGAACCCGCAGATGGGGAGAGGAACGCTATGTGCAACAAGCTGTTACGAACAGCGGTGATGCTTTTACTGAGCTTCAGCCTGGCGGCGCCAGTGGTGTCGCAGAACGCTTGGGCGGCCGACAAAAAAAGTTCTGCCAAAACCCAGCCTCCCCTGAAATTGAAAGTGGGCGACGTGGCTCCCAATTTCACGCTGCTGGCTTTCGACGGGCATGATCTGAAAAAGATCTCGCTTAGCGACTATCGCGGTAAGAAGGACGTGGTACTGGCCTTTTACGTTTTTGCTTTTACCGGTGGTTGAACCCGGGAAATGAAGGCCTTCCAGGCGAATCTAAGCAAACTGGAAGGCGCCAACACCCAGGTTCTGGGTGTCAGCATGGACAGCCCCTTCTCCAACTTTGCCTTCGCAGAGCAAGCCGGCGTGACCTTCCCTCTGCTGGGGGACTGGGGCGGCAAAGTAACCCGCGAGTATGGCTTGGCCGACACCTTCGACATTAAAGGTATTCCCATGGAGTCGGCGCGGCGCGCTACTTTCCTGATTGACAAGTCCGGCAAGATTGCTCACGAGCAGGTGGACGACGAAGCCGTGGACCCGACCAAAACCATTGATGCCTGCGTGCGCCCCAAGATGAAGGGCTGAGGGAACTTGCATTTCTTCGCGGGTTAAGGGGATTTTAGTTTTCCTTTTTAGCTGGCGGGCAACAGTCTGCATAAAGCACAAAGGGCACCCGACGCTGGGTGCCCTGAATCATCAAAGTTTGGTTGCGGGGGGTGGATTTGAACCACCGACCTTTGGGTTATGAGCCCAACGAGCTACCAGACTGCTCCACCCCGCGAAGTAATCATAGCAACCGTCTCCGTCAGCGGTCAAACCGCGAGGGCTGTGGAGGTGGTTCCATCTCTTGGCACGGCTGCGTAACTCATTTAGGCAATGACTGGCTAAAAGCCACCATTGTGCGCTCCGCCGCGAATCGCAATTTGAGGCAGTTCTTGCAAGCTCAGGCGGCACGGCTCTGCTTCAGGTCGAATCCTGATTTCTCCCAACCACCACCAGAACCGTCAGTTCGTTGCATCTGATACTCGAACGTAATTTTGGAGAAAGCCAGGGAGACTTCTTCCGTAGGCACTGTCTCGCCGCCGGCCGAACTGGATGTGCTGTAGCTCGAAACCAGGACATCATTGAACGTGAGCCTCAGAAAATCCAACGGTGCGCCGCCAGCCTTGCGGCAAGTCAGGACCACGCTGGGGATGTGCTTGCCAGTGGCACAGGCGAGGAACAACGGTGGTGCGGCCTTATCTATCTTTGTGACGAAACGAAAATCCTGCATGTGTACCTTGCCCGCGCCCATGCCGCCGCCACCTGGCGCCGGGCTGGCAGGATTGGTCTCCCCGAAAGACCACGACTCGAGCTGTATCTCGCCGGGGTGCTGTTTGTCAGTGCTCTCACCCTGTATGCCATCAATTTTCAGAAAATAATCAGCGGCCATGGAACTCTCCTTCCGGCAGCAGTTCAGCTGCGCTTCTTAATCCAACGGCGGGCGCGAGGATGCGCCTAGCAGCGAGGTATTCATGTTCAGGATGTTGTGATGTCCCTCCGAACCTCCCCAGGCAAACATCAGGTAAACCATGGGAAAGGCGCCGGCACGCAGCGTGAGCCCGCCGGCAAAGCTGTGCTTCAGGTGAGTGAACCCGATGTCGCCCCGAGCGAGCGCGACTCGGCCCTGGTCGGCCATGAAGGTAGCGCCGAACGGCCCCCAAAGCGAGTGCTCAATCTTCTCCTGCAGGAGCAGGATATTAGGGGCGCGGAAGCGGTAGTCCTGATAGCTGCCCAGAGCCATCGCATTATTGATGTCGGAGCCGCCCAGCGTCTGCTGGAAATAAAAGGGAACTACGCTGGTTCCGGAGGTGAGCGATTCCGCGAGTAAAAATCGTACTCCCACCGAGCCGTTCAGATTGCGCGTACGGGGAATCTCGGGGCATTTTTCAGTCCCTGGCGCGCAGGAGTCGGGACCTACTCCCTGCGTGCTTTTCGGCGCTGTCTGCGAATAACTGTATAGGTAGAACGTGTGGTTCAGATCTACCGTCCAGCGCAGAAAGGAATAGTGCGAGTCGGACGGAGCAACGAACTGCTGGAATTTGCCCATGTAGTTCAGTTCGAAGTGGTCGCCGATCACGGGGTTGATGCGAACTCCCTCGCCCGCCTGGAAGAACCCAGGTTGGGTGGCCAGCCCGGGCGCAGTCGCGTTCGTATAGCGGGCCTCAATGGAGGGAACCGAGTGCCCGCGTGCTGCCCGGATGTCAACGAAGCGCCCGTTGAGTTCTCCGAGCAGGGAAAGATTCAGACGGCGAATGGCCGGCCATTCGAAGATGGGCTTGATGACGTTGCCGCCGACGATGCTCTCTCTCATTCCGAACAACGACGCGCCCGCCAGCGTGGTGTCGTTGCCCAAGCCAAAGTAATTCACCGTGTTCAGGGAAATGGCCTGTGCATAGAGGTTGAAGACGGTGTAAGGATGGACGAAACGCGGAGCGGGCTTCCGCGCTTTTCCCGATGGTTGCTTCACGACGACGACAACCGGCGATGTGGAATGCGGGGTGTGAATCATCTGCATGTAGGTACCCGCCCGCCAGGCGCCGCTGAAGGCGCCCACGGCATCGGTGTCCCAACTCATCCGCCAATTTCTGGTATTTTCTGTCCACACAAACGCCGCGCCCAGGCCAAAGCCATTCTGTGGTGGCATGCTGCCGGCGGCGATGTGGAACGGGTGGTCGGTGAATAGCGTGTAGCCGCACATGGGGATGGATTTAAAGCTGAAGGTGCCGCAGGCGCCGGAAACCCGCTCGCCTTCGCGGCGCAACTCCGCGTGCAGACGGCTTTCCTGAGCCAGCGCCAGCGAGGACGCAACCCACAGCATTAACACCACAGCCCACCGCATACGCACCTCCTGCCAGAAACTAATTTTTTCGCTTGCTCGTGCTGGTGCTTTTTTTCCCGCTGGCCATGGAACTACGTTGGCGCGAAGGCTGTTCGGCGGCGGCTGCAATAGCCACGCCTTTCTTCCTATTGGCGGCCCGCCGGGCCCGTTCGGCGTCTTCATGGGCTCGATGGATAGCCTCGGTCACTTCGCGGATGTAGGCTGCGGCTTCGCCTTCGGTGGTAATGGCTTTGGTGTACTTCTTGCTGACATATTTCAGGGGAAGGTTTAGCTCCGCCTCCTGCAGATGTTGAACCTGCGCCAGCAGCAGCGACGAAGCCGGCCGGTCTGGATCGAAAACGCTTTTCGGCTTTGGATATCGTATGACGGCCATTTTGGTTTGGTCCTCCTCGGTCGCGTTAATCCTGAGGTTCAAAATCCGGACAACCGTTCCTCATGGCAGTGAGCGACAGCAGGTTATTTGCCGGATTCCCTCCGTTCTGGGGCTCGATGAAAACATCGGCATTGATCTCCCTCGGAGAACGTGATGCGTAGTCTCCCAGAAAGAATTTGGTGATGGTGGCCGGAATCGAAGCGTGGTCGAAGACGCGATTCACCACCGTCCCCTTCGGAATCCAGGGCGAAATCAGAATCGCGGGCACGCGCACTCCCAGGCGGTCGAACTTGAACTCCATGCCCGTACCCGTGCTGTTGGCGGGGGCGGTGAAAACGTCCGGAATGCACGGCGGCGGCACCACGTGGTCGTAGATGCCGCCGTGCTCGTCGTAGCAGACGAGCAAGGCGGTGGTGGCCCACAAGTCGGGATTACTCTTGATGGCCATATAAACTTCGGCAATGAACAACTCCCCCGCCTGCACATCGTGGTCGGGATGCTGGTCGCTGGCGACCTCCGCTCCGTTGGGGGTTTGATGGTCGGTGTAGTTCGGCTCGACGAAGGAATAGTCCGGCAAGGACCCATTTGCGCAGTCCTGGAGGAATTGCGCGTAAGTGCCAAACAATTGCGGCTGGTTCTGCAGCAGGTTCACAACTTCCAGCGTGGAACTGGTCGTATCGTAGTAATAAACCTTGGCCGTGTGCGGGGGCGTGGCATTGATGAGCCGCTGGTAGATGCTCTTGAACGGTGCCATGATCTCGAACGGATTCATGTCCACGCGGCCGAACGAGGTGCCGTAGTGGGCAAAGGCGCGATTGCACACCGTGGGCCCAGGAATTGACGAGAACCAGCGGTTGAATACGGCATATTCCAGGGCCAAGGTGGTCAGCACGGGCAAATCTCCCTGCTTGAAGTAATACATGATGTTGCGGGAATGGCCGGCGTCCCCTTGCTGATTGAAATAGCTCTTTACGAAGCCCTGCATGTTCGCCACCCGGCCAGGACTTTTGTCCCCGCCAAAGATCTGCAAATCAACGGCAGGGAAGTGATGGTCCGGGTCAGGATTGAGCTGTCCCTGAAAATCGGCCAACGGCTGGGGCGGGACCGCAGCGCCGGTGGTATCAGGATTGCTCAGACCGCCGTCAATACCATCAATCCTCGGATCCACCGCCTTCAGCGAGCCCAGCATGTGGTCAAAGGAGCGGTTTTCCAGCATTAGAACGACGATGTGCTTAAGCTGATCCAGTCCGGTTGCCATAGATTGTCTACTCGCTCAGAAGATCAATTCTCTTTTGTGCCTAATTTTCCGAACATCCAGTCAGCCGGCCGGCTCTTGTCTTAGTTCGCTCCCGGCCTGTCCTAAACCGCCACTGCCGCTCTGGTCAACGCATCCTGAAGCTGCGCCACGCAATTGGCATCCACGATTGTAGTCGGCGTCATGCCATTCTCATTCTGGAACTCGGCCAATGCCGCCAGTGTGTGCTGCCCGGCAACACCATCAATCCCGCCCGGATCAAAGCCCAGATAGGTCAAATAGAGTTGGGCAGCACGTACGCTCAGGTCGGGAAGAGCGCCGCTG
>DASSQB010000154.1:0-3508 GCA_035702725.1 Terriglobales bacterium
CCGCCGGCCCGCGTTTTCCCACAGCGCTGGCGATTACGGCGGGTTTCGCCCTGCTGGCGTGGTTTGCCGGCGGCGTGAACCTGAGCGGCGCGCTGGCGGGTTCGGCCGTGGCATTCATCATGGCGGTCCGCGATCTGCGCATGTTTCTGGCGCTGCTCATTGTTTTTGCCGTCACTCTGGTCGCCACTCGCGTAGGCTATACCCGCAAGCAGCAGCTGCGCACCGCGGAGCCCCCTGGCGGACGTACTGCCGCACAAGCAATGGCCAATCTTGGCATTGCCGCGCTGGTCGTTGCCGTGGCCGGCAAAGCTTGGCCGGTGCTGGCGCTGGCTGCTCTGGCTGAAGCCGCTGGCGACACATCTTCCAGCGAAATCGGCATGGCCTTTCCCGGCAAGACCCTGATGATCACCAACTTCAAGCCCGTGCCCGCAGGCGCTGACGGCGGCATCAGCCTGTTTGGGACGGTTGCTGCTTTGCTCGGCGCGGCTAGCGTGGCAATTGCCGCCGTCGCTACAGGTCTTGTGCCTGTCCAACAGATCGCCACGATCATTCTTGCCGGCTTCTTCGGCACCGTCATCGATAGCCTGCTGGGCGCGATCTTCGAGCGCCGGGGCCTGCTTGATAACGATCTGGTCAACCTCCTCAGCACCGCCGCAGCAGCGGGGATGGCGTGGGCACTGGCATAAAATCAATTCCTGTTTCTGATCAGTGTTATCAGTGTTCATCATCAGTGGTGAGTTGTTTGTTTTAGGTTTTGTTTCCGATCACGCGCGATGTCGGCGATCACGGCGATTCCGGCGATAGCGCGCTACGCGCGCACAGCCCTCTGCCTGCGTCCTTCAGCCAGCCCCCACCCCGCCTTTTTCCAACTTTTGTTGCAAACAAAGCACTTCCGCCATTCGACGCTTGGGCCACCCTTGCGTGACCCTTGGGCCACGCTTGGGCCACGCTTGGGCCACCCAAGGGCCACCCAAACCCAGACCCAATCCCAAACCCAAACCCAATCGGCAGAGGGTCGCAACGCCCAAAAGCCGCGCGGCGCAAAACGGCCGCGCCACAAACTGTCATCGTGAGCGAGCGGCTTTAACCGCGAGTCGAACGATCTAGATGCAGGCGAAGCCTGCACCTCATACGGCTGAATGCTGAACGCTGATTGCTCAATGCTAGGTTTTCAAAGATCTTCCCACTTCCACCCCTCAGGGCTACCCTACTTTAGCCAATTCTTCCGGACGAATCAAGTGCGAAGTAGTACATGAAAGAAAATTTGCGCGACAGGCTGATCACGCGAACTACGGCTCTCTTGCTGTCCCTCACGACGTTCCGGAATCCATCCTATTCGCCACTGGTGCTGCAGGTTCCAAAACGGAACGCCACCATCATCCTGAATTCGTAAAAATTCCACCTCTCTGCTTTTCCCCTCGTAGACCCGACGTATGTTGCTCGAACCGCGCGGAGCGCTTTGTGTGCTGGATCAAGGTCAGGCACCAATGCGAGGAGACGAACTACCTTGAGGGAGGATTTTTGAATGAAACACAAAATCGTGGTTGCACTCGTGCTTTTCGCATTTGCATTATTCGCCGGGGCCCAGACCTGGACCCCATTGGCTCACCAGCCGGGCGTCCCCGTGGGGACCGCACTGCTGCTGACCGACGGCACCGTCATGGCTCAACAAGAGGACAATAATGGCTTTGGGACTGGAGCTTGGTGGAAGCTCACGCCTGACAACACCGGCAGCTATGTTAACGGCACATGGTTACAGATGGCTTCCATGCCTTCCGGTTACGCGCCGCTTTACTATGCCTCCGCCGTGCTGCCTGATGGACGCATGCTGGTGCAAGGCGGAGAATATAACGGCAGTTCCCAGGTGTGGATCAATTCAGGCGCGATTTATGATCCGGCAGGCAATGCGTGGACATCGGTTGCGGCACCCTCAGGCTGGGCGCAAATTGGCGACGCGCAAAGCGTGATCCTGAGCAATGGAACTCTCATGCTGGCCAATCCCTTTGATGGCGAAGCAGCTCTGTTCAACCCTTCCAATCTGACCTGGACCGCAACCGGCAGCGGCAAATCCGACCGTAACGACGAGGAAGGCTGGACACTGCTTCCCAATGGCAAGGTGCTCACCGTGGACGCCACCAACCTGAACAACTCTGAGCTTTATGATCCCGCTACCGCGTTGTGGTCTTCAGCCGGCAACACCATCGTTCAGTTGACGCAGGCAAACAGCCAGGAGATCGGCCCTGCCGTGCTTCGTCCGGACGGGACCGTGTTTGCCCTTGGAGGCACGTCGAATACCGCAATCTACAACACGGCGACGGGCGGCTGGTCGGTCGGTCCAACCATTCCCAGCAATCTGCATGTTGCCGATGGTCCCGCTGCACTGCTTCCCAGCGGCAACATCCTCATTGACGCCAGTCCTATAGCCAGCAATGGCGAGTCAGCATGTTGTTTTCAGTTCTTTGAATTCAATGGCACCAGCCTGCTTTCCGCTCCCGCGCCCGCGCGTCCCGGATTTTTCGATATTGCCACAGCTTCCTTTACAGGACGGATGCTGGTACTGCCGACGGGACAGATTCTCTTTACGAATGGAGCCACAAGCCGCACCCTCTCGGGCATTTTGCTCAAAGGACCTGCGTCCGTGGAGGTCTATACGGGCGCAGGTGTTCCCCGAGTGGAGTGGGCCCCTGTGATCACCTCGGCGCCGGGGACACTGGTTCTGGGCAGCTACAACAACGTCATCTCCGGAACACAATTCAACGGCCTGTCGCAGGGCGCTGCTTATGGTGACGATGCGCAAAGCGCCACCAACTTTCCGCTTGTCAGAATCACCAACAACGCGACCGGTCACGTGCGCTATGCCAGAACCCACGACCACAGCACCATGGGCGTGGCCACAGGAAGCACGCCAGTCTCAACAAATGCCGATCTGTCCACTCTCATCGAGACCGGCTTGAGCACGCTCCAGGTGGTGGCCAATGGAATTCCCTCCAACGGAGTGACGGTACAGGTAACCAGCACGGGCAACCCTTTCATGTACCGCGTTCCGCGCGACCAGCAACTTGCCTGTTATGGCATTTCCGTCGCGCCCAACTTCCCCACCAACTGCCGTGACATCTCCGATCCTGATGACAAGCAGATGTGTTTTGGCATGTCACAAAACCAGCAAAGCCCTTGCACCACAATCCAGGACAGGAACCTGCAGTTGGCGTGTTATGGCATGTCCACCGCGCCCAACAATCCCTCTAACTGCCGCGACATCACGGATCCCCAACTACAGAACTTCTGCTATGGCGTTTCCAGCAGCGGATCAATGTCCAATTGCAATAACCTGACCGACAACAATGCCCGCGCCATGTGCCAGGGCATTTCTCTGCATAATGCCTCATTCTGTTCCAGCATCACCAACAGCAACGATCAACTTTTCTGCCAAGGTATTGCGACGCGTTCCCAGACGCCCTGCACTTCCATTCAATAAGCCCTGCCTCCGGCGGACCCTGCTCTCCCGGTC
>DASSQB010000155.1:0-2841 GCA_035702725.1 Terriglobales bacterium
AATGGGATTCGTTACTTCTATTCTACCCAGCCAGGCGGCCTGCCTGCGACCCCCAAATATCCACAGCATGTGCGATTTTGTGGCGCGGGCGCCCTCGCCCGCGGCATTTGATTTTAGACATTCAAGCCTCAATTGGCCCGATTTGTGTGGGCACGGGGCTCCGCCCCGTGCAGGCCGGGCCCAGCCCGGCTATTTCCGTAGAGCAAGAGACCCCGACGTTCGGTGTGAGGCGATTTGTAAAGATTGAGAAAGCCTTCCATGAGAAGGCCGGTCGGAGTCAAGTCGGTTCTTTGGTTTTTATTTTCATTGGCAAGGTTTTCTTTCCATCCGGGTCGCCACTGTCGCCATCCTTCCATCCGCACTCTTCAGTGAGCGATTTTCGCTCGGTGCAAGTTGGGCGTTCTCGTTACAGCCGGTGCTGCCACCTGTTAGTCGACCTCTCTTCCATTCCTCAGAATGAAAGTTGGGCTAGGCTTTCGACGCAGTCACCGGAACCCGGCATGTGAGCTTTTGGTTTTCCCTTTCCCTGGAGCTTTTGGTTTTGGTTTGTTTTGGTTTTTTACGCCACTGCGGGCACCACCAGCCGCCTGCTGTTGTGCAACGGTTTGTAGACATCTCCGGTAACCCACAGACGATGGAGCAACACGGCCAGCTTGCGTGCCGTGGCGATGATGGCCCGCTTCTTCCCGCTCTTCCCGCCGCGCTCGGCCAGCTTCAGGCCCCAGCGGCGCAGGTCGCAGTCGGGGCCAAACGGTCCCAGAATGTGCTGCGCGCCTTGCACCAAAAGGGTTCGCAGGTACGGGTCGCCCTCCTTGCTGATGTGCATCTGCGGCTCGCTCTGCCCGGAGTTTCTTCGACCTGGCTGCAGCCCCAGATAGCAGCCCACGTCGCGGCTCTTGCGGAAGCGGTGCGGATCCTCCAGGGTTAGCAGGAAGGTCAGCGCAATCAGCGTACCCACGCCCTTGACCTGCTTCAGCAGCGCCACCGCGGGATAACTCCGCTCGGCCAGCGCTTCGATCCGTTGGTTGTACTCGCGGATGCCTTCACTCAGCGACTCGATGGTCCGCAGCAGTGGTTCCAGTGCGGCCTGCAGTTCGGGACTCAGCCCTTCGGCTTTTTCGGGATCCATGTTGCGGACATTGCAGCTGCGCAAGCGCTCCCCGTAGGACTTGGCCAGGCTGCGCACCGTGTTGACCAGCGCCGTTCGCGCCCGCACCAGCCCCGCTCGCGCCCGGATCAGGGTCAGGTCCGCCTGCGCCTGGGCGCTGCGGTGCCGCACCGGCGACAGCAGCTGCGGGTCAATCCTCGCCAGCCGCGCCAACGTGCGTGCATCGAGGCGGTCGTCTTTGCGCCGGCTCTCCCCGATCAGACGCACGTTGCGCGCATGTGCAACGATCACCTCGTGCCCCAGTTCGCTCAGCAACCGGCTCACCCAAGGGGAATGCGTTCCCGTCTCCAGCGCGATCCGGCTGCGCGGCATTCCGTGGAAAGCCTCGCGCATCGCCTTCGCCGTGGTGCTCACCTTGCGTTCCCACTGCAGCTCGCCTCGTTCATCCAGCACGCAGTACCAGCTGGAGCGATCGCCCAGGTCCAAACCGATCGTCAGCTTGGGCTGGAAAACATTCCTGCTCTCGTTTGCCGCCACGGTGCTAACCTTCTTCATTGCCGGTCTCCTTTTATCTGTTGTGCTTTCAAGCACGTCGATAACTTGGGAGCGTACAGCATCCCGTCGGGAGACCGGCCTTCTCATCCCATCTGTTATCACCAATGGATACCGAAGGTCACTTGCGGTGCCTAAAGGTTTGCGGTTCAATCAAGCTGATGAAGTCGCAGTAACATGCCTGAGAAACCCACTTTCAAGAGATTAATGATTGCAGTCGCGTTTCTAATCGGATTCGCGGGGCATGCCCTGTCGGGCGATAAAAGCTCAGGAGGCAGAGCTCTTAAAGGCTACCCGTTGAGAGTTTCTGGGTACAGCATTCGGAGTGCAGACTTCTCTCCGAATGGACGTTTTCTATCTTTGGGAATAGTTCAGCTGCGGAAGGATGGGCGGGAAGCCACGTTTTCTGATGCAGTCGCGGTGTGGGACCTGAAGTCACGAGAGCTGGTTGCAAACACTACGTTTGATTCCGGCACATGGGTCCCTTTCTGCGAGCCCAGATTTCTGCAGCATATGCCTGATAGCCATCAGGTTGCAGTGCTTGCACGGGGTGTCGTGACGGTGTTCGACCCCACCTCGCCCAGGGAGCAGTCGCGTCGCATCAATTTGGACCTACCTCCACAGCGTCCAGACGTTCCCACACCTTGGGTAGTCGACATGAAGGCGGCACCTGTGGGACATAAGGTCGGCGTTCTGATTACCTATTTGCCTCACGATTCTGCCAGCTTAAGGCTCTACGATGTGGACACGAAGCGACTGGTGTGGGACCGGAAATTCCACGAAGATGTAAACGGCTATTCACTGGCGTTCAGCCCTGATGGTTCGAAAATTGCTGTGGCTATGCCGTTGGCTCGTAAGGGTACAGGGTTGCTCGTTATAGACATTAACTCCCGACAGGAGCTACTTCGGCTAACGTCACGGGAGGATACCCTGCCTGCGGCTGCAGCCTTTGCCAGCAACCACGAATTGGCAACTGTTCCGAGCTGGGGACATGGGCACATGAACGAGGGTTCAATTGAGTTCTGGAACATCGACACGCGAAAGATGACTCGCCAGATTACCGCCTCCCCTGGCGGCGTTCACGCGTATGTAGACATAAGTAAAGATTGCCGAAGAATTCTGGCCTACATTGGAAGAGAAAAAACTGTTGGGCACTTTCCTGAATCTGCCGACCAGCGCTT
>DASSQB010000156.1:0-3473 GCA_035702725.1 Terriglobales bacterium
GAGCACGGCAACCGCCAGCAGTTTAATTTTGCCAACGCAAAGTACCGCGACTTTGCCCGCGACATAGCCGAGCATATGGCCAAGCGCTTTGGCCACAATCCTTATGTTATCGGCTGGCAGATTGATAACGAATACAGCGAGGTCTCCTTTGATCCGGATACCAGGGCGCAATTTCAGCAATGGCTTAAGGCGCGTTACGGCACGCTCGACAACTTGAACGCCCGCTGGACCACCGCCTACTGGAGCCAGACATATTCCGACTGGAGCCAGATTCCCATCGAGAGCACCTACGGCAACCCTGGCCTGCTGCTCAGCTGGATGCGTTTTGTCAGCGATACCTGGCGCAGCTACCAGAAGAACCAGATGCAAGTCATTCGCGCCAATGCCGACCGCCGGCAGTTCATTACCACCAATACCATGGGCTGGTACGACGGCTTCGATCATTACACCGTCACGCAGGACCTGAACCTCGCCGCCTGGGACGACTTCGTGGGCGAGGGACACTTGAATCCCACGTCCAATGGCGCGGCGCACGACCTGACCCGCGGCTTTTTGCGCAAGAACTTCTGGGTTATCGAAACGCAGCCCGGTTCGGTCAACTGGGCGCCCATCAACACTTCGCTCGACAAAGGCGAGGTGCGTGCCATGGCCTGGCACGACGTTGGGCATGGCGCGGACACGGTGAGCTACTGGCAGTGGCGCAGCGCCCTCAACGGGCAGGAGGAATACCACGGCACGCTGGTGGGACCGGATGGCGCGCCCGTTCCGCTGTATTCAGAAGTGGAACAGGTTGGCCGTGAGTTCGCCAAGGCCAGTCCGGCGCTGGCCGGGACCACGCCCAAATCAGAAGTGGCAATTCTGCATTCTTATGACAGCCGCTGGGCCATCAACTGGCAGCGCCACAACAAGAACTTCGACCCGGCAAAGGAGATTTTCAGCTATTACGCGCCGCTGCGCGCCATCAGCCAGTCCATTGACATCGTTCCTCCCACCGCGCCCCTCGGCCAGTACAAGCTGGTAGTGGCGCCCGGGCTGAATGTGCTTTCGGATGCCGCAGCGCAAAATCTCATTGCCTATGTCCGCCAGGGCGGGCACCTGGTGCTGGGCCAGCGGTCGGGCATGAAGAATGATGACAACGGCCTGCAGACCGAGCGTCAGCCCGGCCCGTTGGTGGCGCTGCTGGGCGGACGCGTTGAGCAATACTACGCACTCATCAATCCCGTGCCTGTTGATGGTAGTTGGGGCTCAGGCGAGGACGAGCTGTGGGCCGAATTGCTCAGCGCCAAAAGCTCCGACGTGCAGGTGCTCGAGCGCTATGGCAAGAGCAACGGATGGCTCGATGGCCAGCCCGCCGCTATCACCCGCAAAGTGGGAAAGGGACGGATCACATATATCGGAATCTGGCCGGACGACCACCTGATGACCTCGGTCGCCAAATGGATGGCGGACGTGAGCGGAGTGAAGCCGGCACTAGGCCCGGTGCCGGAGGGAGTGGAGGTTGATCCACGCTACGGCGTTCACGACGTGGTCTACATCCTGGTGAACTTCTCCCAATCCCAGCAGACGGTGACGCTGCCCACCGCCATGCAGGATGTACTGAACGGCGGCAGCAAAAGCTCAATTACGCTAGCGAGGTATGGGGTTGCCGTGTTGTCGAAGCGGAACCGCCAATGAACGACGGAGGACTGGCGCCCGGGTCCGAAAGGTTCTCAGCGCGAAATCAGCCTTGGGAATTGTGTAGAATTAGGGCCGTGAGGACGGCAAGCACAATAGGCATGCTGGCGTTGGTGTTGCTGTGGGCTGGCAGCCCATTGCTGGCTTGCGCCTCTTCCCACGATCCCGCCGCAAACATGCAATGCTGCCGGACCATGAAAGACCGCTGTGGTGGTTCTAATGGTTCACAATCGTGCTGCACACACGCGAACCGTGCCCAGCACAGTCGGCCGGCGGTGCTCAGCCGGGCCGGTTTTGCGTTGTCGCCGGTTGCTATTCCGGCAAATGTGGAGCTTCGCGTCTCTTCGCCCGTTAACGCACGTCTTACTCTGACGTGCGCCGACGAGTCTCCGCCAGGTTTCACGCCCACTCTTAGAATCTGATTCTCCTCCCGGCTCCGCAAGCCCTCGGAGCGTTTCTGCGGATATCTCCGCCGAGAGAGGAGTATGAGAATCATCCTGTTATTGTGCGCCGTCTTGTTCCCCGGCCTGGCCGCGTTTGCTTCCGGCCACGGTCCGGTATTTGGTTATGCCACCCCCACCAACTCGCAGGGCGAGTGGAGTTTTGATTGCGGGCTGGCCGGCCAGAATGCCACGCCGGGAACAGAGTTGATGACCCGCTCCATGTTCACCTATGGTTTCACACCCCAGGTGCAATGGTCGGTTTCCGCCCCTGCAATCCTGAGTACAACCACTGTTTTTCCTTCGCGGATGACAGCCGGTTCCAAGTTTGAAAGCGATCTGGGGTGGCGCGTTTACCACAATCCCGACGCCATCGGCCGCCGTTTCGAGACAACCGTTTACGGCGGTGTCATCATGCCTACGCCGCAGAATATGGGGAACATGCTCGACCACCTGCACTGGGCGCCCGGCTTCGATGCCGCGGTGGCCACAGGCATGGCCTCGCGCAGCCACTACGTGTGGCTGGGCGGCGGTTACGCCCGATACCTCGAGCGCAGCGGCGACCTCCGCCCTGACGTGCTCAGCTACAGCCTGGTTTACGGCTACCGCCCGCGCCCTCTGCGCAAGGATTATCCCTTCTGGGATTGGCGGGTGTTCGGCGAATTAACCGGGGAGAACTGGAGCCACGTCCAAATGGCCGGCCTGGCGATTCCACGCAGCGAAGGACAGCAGGTATTTCTCGGGCCCACGGTCTTGGGCATCTACAAAACTTTTGCCATCTCCGGCGGCGTGCAGGTCCCGCTTTACCGCGATACTGGCCCATTCTTTGCCCGAGAACGGGTTCGGTTTGCTATTAACGTGAGCTATTTCCTTTTTTCATCGCATCAGCACTGAGGAGGACTCATGAAGAAATGGATGATTATCGCAGCGCTCGCCACCCTGTTGGTTTCTGCAGCGCAAGCGGAATTGCAGCAAGTCCAAATGACCGTGTTCGGCATGGATTGAGCCGTTTGCGCCCACGCCGTGCGCGTGTCATTGAAGGGAGTTCCGGGAGTGGATTCCGTCGTAGTCAGCCTGAACCAGGGGCTGGCCTCGGTTAAGCTGAAGCCCGGCAATACCGTCACCATGGAACAGTTGCGGAAAGCAGTGGAGAAGAACGGTTTTGTCACCAAGCAAGCCGAAGTGATAGTCCGCGGGCAGTTGCTGTTTTCCGGCAAGCCACGACTGAAAGTGCTGGGCACGGATGAAACTTACGACCTTACCCCTGCCCCAGCGAATGGGTCTGTTCCGGCCAATTGGCAGGAACTGTCAGGCAAAACTGTAATCGTGGTAGGCACCGTTCTCACTGCTGCCAAAGGG
>DASSQB010000157.1:0-7905 GCA_035702725.1 Terriglobales bacterium
GACGAAGGATTCCGCCGCCATGCCGCCATAACCCACCAGGCGAGTTTCGGTTTCCCGGCTGACCAGTTTGGGAGTGGTCCCGCTGGCAATCAGGGAATGGAAGCCGCTCACGGCGCCGCAGGCAATAGTGATGAAGGCGAAGGGAAATATCTTTCCCGCCAGCACCGGGCCGGTGCCGTCCACGAACCTGGTCAGCGCCGGCATGTGCAGCGTGGGCCGCAGCGCAATGATCCCCAGCGCCAGCACCGCAATTGTTCCCAGTTTCACGAAGGTGCTCAGATAATCCCGCGGAGCCAGCAGCAACCACACCGGCAAGGCGGAAGCTGCAAACCCGTAGATGATGATGAGGATGGCCAGAGCGGGCGCGCTCAGGGTGAAGTAGCGCGCCAGGGTAGGCGATTCCGCCACCCATTGGCCGCCCCAGATCGCCAGCAACACCAGCACAAACCCCAGCAGCGAGCCCTCTAAGACCTTCCCTGGCCGCAACACGCGCAGGTATACCCCCATCAGCAGCGCAATGGGGATGGTCATGGCAATGGTGAACGTGCCCCAGGGACTGGACTTTAGGGCGTTCACCACAATCAGCGCGGTCACCCCAAGGATTAAAACGATAATGCTGATGACCGCGAGGTAGGCCACGAACCCGCCGAGTTGACCGACCTCGTCGCGGGCTATTTCAGTCAGAGATTTGCCGTCGCGGCGGACGGAGAAGAACAGAATCACAAAGTCCTGGACGCAGCCGCCGAAAACCGCACCCACGAGGATCCACAAAGTCCCCGGCAGATAGCCAAACTGCGCCGCCAGCACAGGCCCAACCAGGGGGCCGGGACCAGCGATGGCGGCAAAGTGATGGCCGAACACCACCCATTTGTTGGTGGGAACGAAGTCGCGGCCGTTGTCCAGGCGCTCAGCCGGGGTGGCGCGCCGCGCGTCCCAAGCCAGCACCCGCGCGGCCAGGAATTTGCTGTAGAAACGATACCCCAGGGCGTAGCTGCACAGAGCAGCCACCACCAGCCACATGGCATTGATAGACTCGCCGCGGTGCAGGGCGACGATGGCTACCGCCACCGCGCACAACACTGACACGACCACCCACGCCAGGAGGCTACCCCACCGCTTCATCCATTTACCCCGGGAACCTTCAGTGAGCCGGATGCAACGTCAGCTTCTGCACCCGCCAATTTAGCAGTTCGGCAACGAAAAGGGTGTTTTCGGAAGGGCAGGAAATTTCATGCACCCATCCGAACTCCTTCAGTTGCTTCCCCGGCTTGCCGAAAGCTCCCAGGATGTTGCCGTCAAGGTCCAGCTTGTAGATGCGGCCCTTGTTGGAATCTGAGGTATAGAGCACCTGGTGCGGACCGGGCGTGATGCAGATAGCCCAGGGCGCGCCGATGTTAGCAAAAGCCTTCAGGAATTTGCCGTTGCCGTCGAACACCTGAATGCGGTGATTCTCACGGTCGCCGACGTATACCTTGCCGTTAGCGTCAGTGGCAATCGAGTGAACCGTGTGGAACTCGCCAGGTTCGGTGCCGCGCTTGCCCCATTCGGTAACCCACTCGCCGTTTTTGTCGTACTTGACCACACGCGAATTACCGTAGCCGTCGGAAATATAGCTATTGCCTTCCGCGTCCCAGGCGATGTCGGTGGGACGATTAAAGAGGCGCTCTTGGAAAGTAGCAAAATCGGGCGGCGGTGGCGGAGGCGGCGGGGAGCCGGGAGGACGCGGGCCGCCACCTTCTACCGCTTCCGGCTTGCGACCGTAGAGCATGATCACGCGTCCTTGCGGATCGAACTCAATCACCATGTTCGCGCCTTCATCCACGCACCATATATTGTCATTCTTATCCACCCGTACGACATGGGCGAAGGAGAAGCCGTACAAGTCCTGGCCGATCTCGCGCATGAATTTGCCGCTGGGGTCAAATTCAAACAGGCGGGTATGGCCGCTGCGGGTGAAGACGAAGATATCGCCTTTGGAATTCACGGCCACTCCGGCGGCTTCGCCCAGGTAGAGGTCGGGGGGAAGCTTGAGCAGGTTAGGCACGGAGTCGTAGGCAATTTCAGGAACTGACGTCTCCTGGGCGAGTACAAAGAGCGGTACAACCAGAACAAGCGACAGCAGCAGTGCAAGACGTCTCATTCACGCCTCCTAAGAAGCTTTACGGATTCGCGGGCTCGAGGGTCAGGCGATCCTTGGCCTGCTTTTCCACGGCGCCGCGCGAATATAGCATGGGGAAATACTGTGTCTGATCCCAAAGGGGCAGCAGATCGGAATAATGCGAGCTGCCGGGCTGGCCGCTTTCGCCGGGCACGTTGACTATAAGCGAGCCGTCCCAGTTGCCCACGTCAATGATTTCGCGGTAGCTGGGCCCGCTGAGCTGCTCAAAGTTCTGACCGTTGTAGTACGCCGCATTCACGGTGTAGGAATCGCCGGGGCGGGACACAGGGCCAACATCAAAGAGTTCTTTGCCACCGGGTAGGAGTTCCAGCACATGATGAAAGGTGACGGTGTGCAGGCGACCCCATGACCAGGCCGATGGGTCCGGACCTTGCAGCGTCTTCAGGTGTTCAGCGGCAACATGCAGGGTGTCGCGCAACAGCTCGTTGCGCGCGGCCACCGGATTGGCGCCGAAGGTTGCGGCATCCGGATTTTCCAGATGGGGAAGCGTGACCGTGAGCGGTACGTGCCCGTGCAACGCCGGCCAGGCATTTTCCGGCGCCAGCCGATGTAGCATTTGCTCTTCAATCTCGCCCTGCCAGAGTTCATACAGGGCGGCGGCGGCCGAATTGCGGTCCACCACCGCGTTCCACTTGAGCAGCAACTGCGCCGCAGCATCGCCTGAATCGGGGACGGCCGCAGGCAGAAGCCGCAGAAGCTGCCGGGCTGGCAAAGAGGTCACATCGGCCTGCAGGTGCTCCATGTCCTGGGGGGTGATTTTGTGGCCGCTCACGGCGTCGGCGCTCAGCACCTCAGTAATGCGATTGGCGCGAAACGGCTCCGCCCACTCGAAGCCCACCTTATAGGAAAAGTCCTCGGGGATCATGCGCTGGTTCGCGGTAACCGCGAAGCCACCCTGGGGATTGAACTGATGGGGCAGGTCCCGCACCGGCACCCATCCAGCCCACTCGTAGCCGCCGTCGCCAGGCACAGGCATGGTGCCGGTGAAATTCTTGCGGATGGGCTCCATGCCCACCGAGTGCTCGCCGATATTGCCCTCCACGTCGGCGTAGACAATGTTGTGAGTGGGCAGCCTCCAGCGCTCGACCGCAGCTTCGAATTCCTGCCAGTTCTGCGCGCGGTCCAGGGTGAGGCAGGCCAGATAGCCGGCGGTGCCGGGTTCCGCGCCGATCCAGCGCAGAGCCAGTGCGCGATGCGTCGGCAAGTCCTCCCACAGCACCGGGCCGTGGCGGGTGAACTTGAGGTCCACGGTGACGTCCGGCTGACTCTTAACATGGAACGTGGCTTTCTCTACCTGCATTGCCTGCCAGCCGTTCTCGGTCTTGTAGCGCAGGGGATTGCTGGGATCGAGCTTTTCCAGGTAAAGGTCCTGCTGGTCCATGCCGAAGATGGTCCAGCCCCAGGCAATGTGCTGGTTGTGACCGTCTTCAATCCCGGGCGAGCCAGGCTCGGTGGCGCCAATCACGTCCCAGCCCGGAGCGACCAGGTGCACGACGTAACGGAGGGAGGGAATCTTATCCACCGTGCGGTGGGGGTCGTTGCACAAGAGTGGGCGCCCGGAGGCGGTAAGCTTTCCGGAGACTACCCAGTTGTTGCTGGCCCAGTTGTCGGTTGCAGGCTCATCCAGAAGGTGCGAATCGGCTGCTAGTTGAGGCACCAGCGCCATGGAGCTGTCGCTTCCCTGCAAATTGCGCAGCAGTTCCGGCGACAATTTGGAAAGATCTTCGCCGGGAGCGGGGTCGAGCACAACCGGCGGGTCGAGGCCGAGCAGTTCGGAGGCTTTCTTAGCGCCAATCAGGGTCACCAGCTTGGCATGGAGCAACTCCGCCACCGAATTGCGAGTCATGGGGAAGCCGGCCATGCGGGTAAGGCAGTCTTCCGGTTTCCAGGGCTCAGGCTTGAAGCCCGCAAGCTGAAACTCCAGCGGCAGGCCGGGGCCGCCGGGGGCGAGGCGGCGGGCAATCTCAGCGTTGATGCCCTCGGTAAACGCTTCCAGGATCTGCCGGGCGTCGGGAGCATAGCTGGCATACTCGTCTGCCATAGAGCCGCGGTAGGCCAGCAGGCGGGCATTTATATCGCGCTGCAGATACTCGGGGCCGAGTACCTCGGCCAGCCGCCCCTGGCCCACGCGCTTCCACAACTCCATCTGAAATAGGCGGTCCTGGGCGGTCACGAAGCCCTGAGCGAAAAACAGGTCGTGCTCGTTCTGGGCGTAGATGTGGGGCACGCCCCAGGGGTCGCGCAAGACCGTAACCGGATGCTGCAGCCCAGGCAGCTTCAACGTGCCGTTGACCGTGGAAAGAGCGGAATGAGCCCTCTCTTGCAGCGATGAAGAGCCGGCTGATTGCTCGCGGCCGGCCGCCGGGGGATGGGTGGTTGAATACGCCAGGGGGGCAAGACACAGAAAGCCCAGAACAGCTTTCCCCAGGGCCCAGGTTTTCATTGCAGCAGCATTTCCTCCCTGCCCGCGGCCAGCGCCGCCGGCTTACAACATGGGAACCAGGCGGTGAAGACCTGGTTCCCGTAACGAGGGCAAACTACCACATGACCTTGATGGCGAACTGAATTTCGCGGCCCGGAGTTTGCGTGGAGTCAATCTGGCCGAAGCCGGGCACGGGCGCGCCGGTAGCGTCGAAAGCTTCGAGGTTATCCACCGGCGGGGCAAAGTTCGCGTGATTGATGACGTTGAAGAACTCGGCACGGAACTGCACATTCAGGTTTTCGCGAATGTGGTTGTTCTTGACCATGGAGAAGTCCAGATTGACCAGCCCCGGACCGATGATGGAGTTGCGCGCCTCGGTGCCCACCAGGTTATCGCAGCGCGGGAAGGCGTGCGACTTGTCGCAATAGGTGTTGTAGAAGCTCTGGCTGGGCGCCTGGGCCACCGTCAGGCAATTGGGGTTGATGTACTGATCGGGATTGCCAACATTCACAGCCGTGCTGCAGGGACCACCGTAAATGCGATCGGGAATGCCAATGGGCTCCGAGTTCAACTGGCCCATGGGATCGCCTTCCACGCCGTCCAAGGGCCAGATGGGAACGCCGTCGCTGGCCTCAAAGATGGTGCCCAACTGCCAGCCGCGGAAGAGCCAGCCCGCCGGCCCGGAGAGCATGTGGGGCGTGGGAACCTGGTAGAGCAGGTTGACCACCAGGTTGCGGCCGACGTTAAAGTCCGAGAGCCCGCGAACAAGATGCAGATCCCACCACGGGGTGGTGGGGCTCAGGTCAGCCGCGAAGTTGTCGCCGGCAAAACTGCCCGACGAAGTGTCCATGGTCTTGCTCCAGGTGAAGGAGGTCATGGCTTGCAGGCCATGGCTCATATCCTTGGTGAGCCGCACCTGCATGGAGTTGTAGTAGGAGAGGCTGGTCCAGAGCGTGGTCTGGATAGCATTGACATTGGTGTTGATAGGGTGGCCGGGGACAAGAGTCGGGCCACCTTGGGTCAGGCATGTTGCGTTGGGCGTGGGACCGGAACAAATCGGATTGGGGAACACCCAGCGGTTGCCAACGTGATAAGGGAAGACAGTGTTGATATCGTCCTCCTGGAAGGGATTGTGGACGCCGCGCGAGCCGGCATAGGCCACGGTCACGGCCGTGTTGCCGGGCAACTGCCTCTGGACGTTCAAATTCCACTGGTAAATGTAGTTGCGCTTGAGGTCGGGCTGAACATAGTTCCACACCTGGCTCACGGCCGGCGGGTTGGTGAGCAACCCGGCGATGCCGTAAGGAAACGAGCCCTGGGGTGGGTTGGTGGCGGTAGCGGTCACGTGGAAAGGCGAAGTCTGAGCGTTGTTGATGACCAGCTCGTAAGGCAAGGGCAAGGCATCGAATAAACCGAAGCCGCCGCGCACCGCGGTCTTCTGGTTGTGGAACGGATCCCACGCAAAGCCAATGCGCGGCTCGAAGTTCTTGAGCGTCGGGTTGCGCTGGAAGTAGGTGTTGTAGAACGGCCCGGTCGCCGGATTGGTTTCGATGGTCTGCAGGTTGGCGATCTTGCCGTTCTTTTCCGTGGGAATAGTTGACATTTCGTAGCGCAATCCCAGGTTCAGAGTGAGATTGGAGCGGGCATGCCAGTCATCCTGCAAATAGGCGCCCAGGATCCAATCGCGGTTGTAATGGGTAGAGATAGCGGCGACGTTTGGAGGGCCGCTAAATCTGAACGGCATATTCTGCAGAAAATCGGACATCGTCTTGAAGGTAACGGTGCCGTCTTCGATGAATGGCGCGAACAGGTCTTCATGGAGGCGGACGAGCATGCCGCCAAACTTGACGTTATGCGTGCCCATGGTGCGCACCGCATCGTCGTAGACCTGGAAGCTCTGCATCAGATAATTCTGCACCGATTGGCCGCGCAGGCCGCCACGGAACGGAGTCAACCCAGTGACGCTGATGCGGGGCGCATACAGACTGGGCAAAATGCCGAAGGAGTGGTCAGCGGCCGCGGGATTAATGGCGCTGGGAGTCAGCTGGCCGTCGCCGTAGCTGCGGTTGTAGCCCAGGCGGATGGTGTTGCCCATTTCCGGGCTGAAGATGTGAGTATCTTCCAGGGAGCCGCCCTGGCGGCCCACCGCAAACTGGTCCAGCACCTGGTTCATGCCGTCGGGCTGGGTGAAGGTGGAACGGTCGTAGTAGTAACTGGAGTTCAGGCTGTCATGATCCGAGAGCTTCACGTCGGCGCGGGTAGTGAAATAATTCTCAGGCACGATCTGCGCGCCGGAGAAGGCGTAGTTGCCGGTGTCACCAAACCCGATCAGTCCCGCATTGGGTAGAGGGTAAAAAGTGAAAAATTTGGCGATTGTGGGGTCAACAGGCACTGGGGGAAGGAGATTGCCGTTATCGTCGTGGAGAATGCCCGTGCGGGCGGCCGCCGAAGGTGTGTGGGCAACGTGTGTAATGCCCTTGCTCTGGCGCAGGCCTTCGTAGTCGCCGAAAATGAAGATCTTGTCCTTCCAGATGGGCCCGCCCGCGGAGGCGCCAAACTGGTTGCGGCGGAACGGAGCCTTAGGCAGAGCGTTGTGGTTCTCGAAGTAATTGGCCGAATCCATGGCACTGTTGCGGATGAACTCATAGGCGCTGCCGTGGAACTGGCTGGTCCCGGAGCGGGTAATGGCGTTGATGACGCCGCCGGAGGTAAAGCCGTACTCAGCCGAGTAGTTGCTGGTGAGAACCGAGAATTCCTGGATGGCATCCACGCCCAGGTTCTGGCCCAGCACGCTGCCGGGGCCGGCGTTGGAATAGTCGTTGATGATGATGCCATTCAGCCGGTAGGTGTTCTGGGTGGGACGGCTGCCGTCAATGGTCATCTGCATGCCCAGACCGCGGGCATGGGAACCAACCTGGGTAACGGCTTCCTGGGTGCGCACCGTGGCGACGCCCGGCTGCAGGGTGGCCAGGGAGCCCCAGTCGCGGCCATTGAGGGGGAGCTCGCGCACTTCATTGCCCACCACGTCGCCGCTGATGGTGGAGGTGGCCAGGTCAACGCTGGGTGCCTGCTCGGTAACGTCCACGCGCTGCTGCGTCTCGCCGACCGACAAGGAGGTGTTCAATAATTGCTTCAGGCCCACCGTCAAGGTGGCTGCGGCGGCCTTGGTGGCGAAACCCTTGGCCATGAAGGTCACCTGATAGTTGCCCGGCAGCAGATTAGGAACGCTGTAGAAGCCATCGGCATTGGTGGTGGTGGACTGTGTCACCCCCGTGGCCAGGTTCTTGACCGAGACCTGAGCATT
>DASSQB010000158.1:0-11425 GCA_035702725.1 Terriglobales bacterium
CCGCGACGAGGCTGAAGACCAGATGCTGGAAAAGCAGATGCGCGAGGATGAAAAGGAGCGCGCGGAGCACGTCATGCTGGTGGATCTGGGGCGCAACGACATTGGGCGGGTCAGCGAATATGGGTCGGTTTCAGTGCCCAAACTGATGTACGTGGAACGCTACTCGCACGTGATGCACCTGGTGTCGGCGATTGAAGGGCGCTTGCGTGAGGGATTGGATCCCATAGACGCGCTGGCCGCTTGTTTCCCAGCCGGAACGCTGACGGGAGCACCCAAAGTGCGCGCCATGCAGATTATCGAAGAGCTGGAGCCGGTGCGGAGGGGGGTGTACGGCGGAGCGGTGCTATACGCCGATTTCGCCGGGAACCTGGACTCCTGCATCACGATTCGCACCATGGTGGTGAAGGGCAAGCGCGCCTATCTCCAGGCGGGGGCGGGGATTGTGGCCGATTCCGACCCGGCACGTGAATATCAGGAGTGCCTCAATAAAGCGCAGGCCGGGTTGCGCGCAGTGCAGTTGGCGCGGGGCGGGCTGGAGTGAGTTTTCACCGCCGAGACGCCAAGTGCGCAGAGGAAAGCGATTTCAATGCGGTAGGGTGGAGAAGCCAAAAAGGAGCGGGTGCCCCACATTTGCCCGCACAGACCATCCGCTTGCGCCATCATGAGTTGTGCGCGGGCAAATGTGGGGAAGTTCCTGAACATTTCCACCCCGTCGCCTTGATTTCAATCTCGACAACATTCCCACATTTGGCTGCCATTGACCGGCAAAAAAATCAGCCATGGCTCCTGCGGCCAATTGTGGGGCACCCGTCCCGGGAAAGCGCGGCAGAACTCAGGTTGAAATGTTCCTTTTCGGCGATCTCGGCGTCTCGGCGGTAAGAGATCAGGGCCGGACGCCCACGACGGCCAGCAGCCTGCCTACTACGCCCTTCTCTTTGCGATAAGAGAACAGGAGATCCGTGCGGCAGGAAGTGCAGAGCGGCGAGGCGCTGATGTTTACCGCCGGAACGCCGGCGGCGAGCAATTGCCGGGTGTTGGCGGCCACCAAATCAAGGTAAAGGAGAGTCTCCTCCGGGCCATGGCCGGGAGGGCGGGCGTTGAGGAACAGCAGGGGATATTTTTCGCGCACAGGATTGGAATCACGCATCTCACGGAAAACCTCGCCGGCATAAGCGAACTGGGAGTTGAACTTTTCCCGCACCTCCTCGCCCACCTGGTAGCAGCAGGAGTGGATGCCGGGCCCAATGGCAGCACGCAGGTCGGCGGGGGCGGAGCCAAATTGGCGGCGCATTTCGCCCACGCCTTTTTCCACGATGCGTTTCAGGGTGCCGCGCCAGCCGGCGTGAAAGGCGCCCACAGCGCGGCGTTTCGTATCCACCAGCAGCACGGGGAGGCAATCGGCGGTTTGCACGCCGAGGAGCAGCCCGGGGGCGTCGGCGATAAGGCCGTCGCCGGTTGGATGAGCGTCGGGCGCAGTAACAGGATGAATCAGATCGGAATGCACCTGCCGCTGGGTGACCAGGCGCCAGCCGGCGGGATGGGCGTCCAGCGCCCGCATAAAGGCTTCGCGATTGCGCTCTACCGCCGCGTGAGTATCGTGCTTTGTGAAACCCAGGTTGAGCGATGAGCCGCCATAGGCCGTCGAATGTCCACCCACGCGAGTGCTGAACCCGTGCACCAGCCAGGGAAGATCAAGAACTTCTGACTTAAGGATTTCGATTCTTGATTTTGTTGCAGATGCGGTTTCTCTCTGCGGCTTCCGACCCATAAATTTGTATTCTATCTGGCGTCCCCGAGCATGAGCAGGAGGAGCATGGGAAACAAGCGCCAGCACTTAGCGTACGTGGCAGTAGTAGTCCGCGATTATGAAGAGGCCAAGGCTTATTACTGCGGCGTGCTCGGTTTTGAGTTGATCGAGGACACCGCCCTGCCCGATGGAAAGAGGTGGGTGCTGGTGGCGCCTCCCGGTTCCCGCGAAACACGCCTGCTTCTGGCGCGAGCGGCAACGCCGGAGCAAGCAAAAAGAGTGGGGAATCAAACCGGGGGACGAGTGTTCCTCTTCCTTCACACCGATGATTTTTGGCGTGATTTCCGTGCCATGCTGGAGAAGGGAGTCAAGTTCTGTGAGCAGCCGCGACAGGAAAGTTACGGCCTGGTTGCGGTTTTCGAAGATTTGTATGGCAACCGCTGGGACCTGCTGCAGTTGATCCGTGGCACGTAGGCAACGACCGACAACGGCGACTTCGTATATATTGATAGGTCGCTATGTACGAGGATTTTCGCGCAACCGAGCGCTGGTCACGGGAAGAGGTGCACTGCCTGTACCAGGCGCTGGTGCTGGCTATCTCGACGCGCCACGCCGATGCGGTGGACATCAAGTTCCTGGCCAACGGGCGGCCGGTGTGGATTGCGCTGCCGCTGCCGGGATGGGTGGAGTACGGCCGGCGCGCGGGCAAAACCATCCCCGACCCGCTGGCGGTGCAGATAGCGGGACATTATCTGAAGACGGCGATCGAATCGGGCGAAGACGGCGGCCGCGAATTGCACGCGCTCACCGTAGAGCAGATGCTGGCGCATCTTGACGCGGTTCTGGAAGAGGCGCGCAGCGGCGTTCCCGCCTGAAAAAGCAACCCTGGCGCGGGCTTTTGGGATCACAACTCATTGTGACGAAAGACACTTTCGCACGCCCGCTGGACAAGCGACAATCAGAGCCCGGTTACCGTCCTGAGGCCGCCGATTTGGAAGCGGCGATGGTTTAGGGCACAATACTCGGTTTGTCTGCAAGGAGCCGCACTCATGTCTACAGCCATTCAACCCAGCCTGGCGGAATTGTTGCACCACGGAAAAGTGCACCGCAACCTGAACGCCGCGCCGCTGGTGGAGATCGCCATCCGCCGCGGCGAAGCCCGGTTGGCCAGCAATGGCGGCCTGGTCGCCTACACCGGGCGCACCGGCCGTTCCCCGAAAGATAAGTTCACCGTAAAGGACGAGCTCACCGCCGACCGCGTGCACTGGGGCGCGATCAACCAGCCCTTCGAGCGGGAAAGATTTGATGCGCTCTATGACCGCGTCGTGGAGCACCTGCGCGACCGCGAACTTTTTGTGCAGGACCTGTTCGCCGGCGCCGACCCGCAATACCGCCTGCCGGTGCGGGTGATCACGGAGCATGCCTGGCAGAGCCTGTTCGCGCGCCAGCTTTTCATCCGCCCCACGGTGCAGGAGTTGCAAACTCATCAGCCGGACTTCCTGGTGGTGGCGGCGCCCGAAGTGCATGCCGACCCATTGCGCGATGGCACCAACTCCGGCGCCTTCATCCTGGTGAACTTCACGCGGCGCATGATTCTAATTGGGGGCACCGCGTACGCAGGTGAAATCAAGAAGTGCATCTTTGGGGTGATGAATTTCCTGATGCCGCCGCGCGACGTTTTCCCCATGCACTGCTCGGCCAATATCGGCAAGGACGGGATGACGGCATTGTTTTTCGGGCTTTCGGGCACCGGCAAGACCACGCTTTCGGCCGACCCCAACCGGCGGCTGGTCGGCGACGACGAGCACGGCTGGAGCCAGCAGGGCATTTTCAATTTCGAAGGCGGCTGCTATGCCAAGTGCATCCGGCTTTCGCAGCAGAAGGAGCCGCAAATCTGGAACGCGATTCGCTTCGGCTGCGTGCTGGAAAACGTGGTGCTGCAGCCGGAAACCAACGTGCCCAACTACGACGACGAGAGCGTGACCGAAAACACGCGCGCCGCCTACCCGGTGGAGTTCATTGAAAACGCACAAATACCGGGCGTTGGCGGGCATCCCAAGCACGTGGTGTTTCTCACCGCCGACGCTTTCGGCGTGCTGCCGCCGATTTCACGGCTGAATCCGGAGCAGGCGATGTATCACTTCCTTTCCGGTTACACGGCCAAGGTGGCGGGTACGGAAGCCGGCCTGGGCAAAGAACCACTGGCGACTTTCTCCACCTGCTTCGCTTCCCCCTTCCTGCCGCTACGCCCCAAGGTGTATGCCGAGATGCTGGGGCGGCGCCTCCGCGAGCACAACGCCAGTTGCTGGCTTATTAATACCGGCTGGCAGGGCGGGAAATTCGGGGTGGGCCGGCGCATGGACTTGAACTACACGCGCGCCATGGTGCGTGCGGCGGTAGAGAACCGGCTGAATGACGTGGATTTCGAGGTGGAATCGTCATTCGGGCTGAGCATTCCCAAGTCGGTGCCGGATGTACCGCGCGAACTGCTGGCGCCGCGCAATGCCTGGGCGGAGAAAGCGGGGTACGACCAGGCGGCGCAGGAATTGTCGCAGCGGTTTCACCGCAATTTCGAAAAGTTCGAAGCTCCGGAAGAGGTGCGGGCGGCGGCCCCGGCCCCGGTCAGCAAATAGAGGCCAGTCACGCGGCTTCCTTTCCAGTGGTGGAAGAATCCTCTACTCGCGCGCCAATCCAGCGTCGCCGCGGTTCGGTGGCTAACTGGGTCGCAAGCACCACGTTGGGGTGGTGGCCATAGCGGTTCTTGACGGTCTCCACCGCTTCCCGGCTGCTCCAGTGGCTGATGACCAGCACGTGCGCGGGATCATCCAGATCGCGCACAATTTCGTGGTCCACGTAGCCGGGAAACTGGCGCATGTCCTGCCAAATTTTACGTGTCACTTCCAGTCCGCCCTCCCCGCTGGCGGGAGCGAAACGCGATTCCGATATTACTGTCACGTTCATGAGCCCTGCTCCTGAGATAACTAAGATGACCAGGCGCGCAAAAAGGTCATCGCCCAAAAAACACGTTGGTACTATCCACGAAACGCCTCAGTTTCCCGCGGCTTCGGCGGAGGGCGCGGAAGCGTCTTCCTCGTCGGCGCGAATGAGGCCAAACTTTTTCAGCTTATAGCGCAAGGCGTCCCGGCTGATGTCGAGCAGGCGGGCCGCGTGGGTCTGGTTTCCGTTAGCCTGCTGCATGGCTAACTCGACCATGGTGCGCTCCATCTCCTCGAGCGAGGTGCCGCCCTCCGGAATGGCTAAGCGCGGCAGGCTGCGGCCGTTGGGCAGGGGATGGTTGCCGTTCACCGGAGAAGTGCGCTCGAAGGCGGTGAGTCCAGCCTGAGGTTGCGACACCGAAAAGGGCAGGTACACGGGGCGCAGGAACTGCTCTTCCTCCAGGATCATGGCGCGCTCAATGGTGTTCTTGAGTTCGCGCACGTTGCCCGGCCAGTTGTGCTGCAACAGCAGCTTGCGGGTGTCTTCTGTGATGCCGCGCACCGATTTGCGGAATTTGCGGTTGTAGCGCTCGACGAAAAAATCTATCAGGGGCAGGATGTCTTCCTTGCGGTCGCGCAGCGGAGGAATGAAGATGGCGATGATGGCCAGGCGATAGTAAAGGTCCTGGCGGAACTGGCCTTCCTGCACCGCACGCTCCAGGTCGCGGTTGGAGGCGGCGATGACGCGCACGTCCACCTGCATGTCGCGCACGCCGCCGATGCGGCGCACCACCTGGTCCTCCAGCACGCGCAGCAGCTTGGCCTGCAGCAGGGGCGAGAGCTCGCCGATCTCGTCGAGGAACAGTGTGCCGCCATCGGCCATTTCGAACAGCCCCTTCTTCATGGCTTTGGCATCGGTGAAGGCGCCGCGCTCGTGGCCGAACAGTTCCGCTTCCATCAGGGTTTCCGGGATGGCGGAGCAGTTGACGGCTACGAAGGGCATTTCCTGGCGTGTGCTCTCGTAGTGAATGGCTTTGGCGATCAAGTCCTTGCCGGTGCCGCTTTCACCCTGGATAAGGATGGTGGTGGCCTCGCTGGCAGCGACCTTGCGCACAAAGCCCATCAGTTCGGTCATCTTGGCGGAAGTGCCGATAACGGAGTGATAGCCGGTGCGGCGGCGAACCTCGCCACGCAGCGTTTGCACTTCGCTGCGCAGGCGCGTGGCCTCCAGGGCGTTCTTCATGGCCACCAGCAGCTCGTCGAAGTCCAGCGGTTTGCCGACGAAGTCGTAGGCGCCGAGCTTAAGCGCGGTCTTGATGTCGTCCAGTTGGGGATCGGCGGTAATCATGATGACGGCGCGGGCGTCCTGTGATTTTTTGAGCTCCTCCAGGACCTGCAGGCCGTTGGCATCGGGCAGGCGGACGTCGAGCAGCACGAGGTCGGGCGATTCGTGGCGGGCGAGGGCTAGAGCAGCATCGGCGGTGTCTGCTTCTGAGACGTGATAGCCCCACTCCTCACACTTCTGGCGCAGAGACCAGCGCACCAGCCTCTCGTCGTCCACAATGAGCACTTTCTCCCCAGCCATCGCCTGATAGTGTACTGGAGGACGGCACAAGGGGGTGTGACGGACATCACAAGGAGCGCGGCCGTTGCTAACTGGCTGTCCGAGTGAGAGTTTGAGGGCTTGTTTTGCCCCCCGCTTAGCCCAAAATGCGCGGCTTCCGCCGTACCTCGGTCCTGGATGGGGGCCGGATTTCTTAGGGTTTCCCTGGAGGATGTTTTGTTATTTCAAGCCGTCCGCCTACACCTGGGTAGCAAATTTCTTGCTTCCTTATATTCGCAATATTCATCCAACAACTGCTTGCGGGCGGTTGACCTTGGTGCCGCTCGTCTTTAGAATCGCGGACTTAAATGATGCAGTCGCATTGCAATCCCCGCCAGATGTGTTGTTGCGCTTGTTGTTGTGCGCGCGTGTCTTCTGGCGCGGAGGGGATGCTGATTTAAATAATCCTTAATTTCAGCGTTTGCAGCCCACCGTCAGAAGAAAGCTGGCGGTGGGTTTTTTGTTTTTATGCCCGATACGCAAAAAGAAACCAAGGCACAGCGAGCCGAGCGTCTGAAGCGGGAAAAGAACCCGTGGGAATGCCTGGGTGAAATTCGCCGTTTCGCGCAGCAGGGGTTTGCCGCTATTCCTCCGGAGTGGCTGAGCACGTACTTCCGCTGGTGGGGCGTGTACACGCAGGGCGACGGCGCAGGTGTGGTCGGCGGCCAGGGTGGGGAGGGCAAGGCTGTTCCTTACTTCATGGTGCGCATTCGCATCCCTAACGGTCTGCTGCTTTCGCACCAACTGCGTACGATTGCCGAACTCACGGAGCGCTACGCGCGTGGCATCGCCGACATCACCGTGCGGCAGAACATTCAACTGCACTGGGTAACCACTGAGGCGCTGCCCGAGGTTCTGGAAGCGTTGTGGCGTTGCGGCCTGAACACCATAGGCGCCTGCGGCGATGTTACGCGGAATGTGACCGGCTGCCCGCTGGCCGGCGTGGATGCGGACGAAATCTGCGATGCCTCCCCGCTGGCGCTGGAAGCCACGCGCCTGCTGGCTGGGAACGCGGATTTTTGCAACCTGCCGCGCAAATTCAAAATTTCCATCACCGGCTGCCGCGTGTGGTGCTCATACCCGGAAATTAACGACATCGGCTTGACGGCCACCAGGCGCGCTTTCGGCGGGAATTCAGAAATTGGCTTCTCGCTGCGCGTGGGAGGCGGGCTCTCGGCCGAGCCGCACCTGGCTGCACGCCTGAATGCGTTTGTGCGCTGGAACCAGGTATTAACGGTGGTGAAGGGGATCGCTGAGATCTTTCGCGACTCGCAAGAATTACGAGAGCACCGCGAGCGCGCGCGACTCAAGTTCCTGTTCCTGCGGCAGGGATGGACGCCGGGACAATTTTTGGACGAACTGGAGCAGCGCATTGGGTTCCAGCTCGACCCCGCCGTGTCGGAAGATCCCCCCGATGATGTTTACCGCGACCACGTGGGAATTCACGCGCAAAAGCAAAGGGACTATTTCTACGTGGGGGCAGCTGTGTTGCGTGGGCGCATCAGCGCTGACCAGATGCGGGTGGTTGCGGACCTGGCGCAGCGCTTTGCCGGGGGAGAGCTGCGCACTACCGGCATGCAGAACCTGGTAATCGTCAATGTACCGCGAGCCAACACTGCCGCGCTGACCAGGGAACTGGACGCGCTCGGGCTGCGAGTCGGCGGCTCGCGGTTCTGGCGCGGCGCCATTGCCTGCAGCGGAACCGAGTTCTGCAAGCTCGCCATCACCGAAACCAAGAGCTTCACGCGCTGGCTTGTGGAGGAGATGGAAGAACGGCTGCCGGAGTTTGACCAGGAACTGAAACTGCATGTCACCGGCTGTCCCAACAGCTGCGGCCAGCACTGGATTGCCGACATCGGCATTGAAGGCAAGAAGATGAAGGTGGATGGACGACTGGTGGATGCCTACTACTTCTGCCTGGGTGGCGCGGTGGGCCGCAATCAGGCAGTAGCGCGCCCGGTGGGATACCGCTGCCCGGCGAGCGAAGTGCCCGATGCGCTGGAGCGACTGCTGCGGCGCTACCTGGAAGAGCGTAATTGGGGCGAGAACCTGCGGCAATTTTTCGCCCGCCACCGCGAGGAGGAACTGCGCGAGTTCCTGGCCGGACAGTTGGTGGAGGTGGTGGCGCGCGATGCTTCGCCGGGGCGCGTGCCTCATGGAGTGGAAGGCTAGTCGCCAATGGAACGCCTGTTCCCCATGTTCGTGAAGCTGGCCGGCCGGCAGGTGCTGGTGGTGGGTGCGGGCGCGGTGGCCGAGGCCAAGATCCGCGGGCTGCTGGACACGGGCGCACGCCTCCGGGTGGTGGCTCTGCAGGCGAACCCTGCGGTTCGCGAGTGGGCTGATGCGGACGCAATTGGCTTGGAGGAGCGTGCCTTTGCGCCGGCCGATTTGGACGATGTGTTCCTAGTGGTCGCCGCCACCTCTTCGCGCCAGCTGAATGAGTTGATCTTTGGCGAGGCGCAGCGCCGCGGCATTTTATGCAATGTGGTGGATGTTCCTGAGCTCTGCGACTTCTTCTACCCGGCGGTGGTGCGCCGCGGCGACTTGCAGATAGCGATCTCCACCGCCGGGCAAAGCCCATTGCTGGCCCAGCGGATCAGGAAGAGGCTGGAACAACAGTTTGGCCCTAAGTACGCGGAATGGGTGGCGGAGCTGGGAAAGCTGAGGCGCGAGGTGCTGAGCAGCGATCTGCCCGCGGAACGCAAGCGCGAACTGCTGCGCTCGCTGACCAGTCAGGACGAATTTAACTTCGCAATATGCGGCGGAAGCCGTGGCGAGGACGAAGAGGAACAATGATCACCGGCAAGGTCTACCTGGTGGGGGCGGGTCCAGGCGATCCCGAACTGCTCACTTTGAAAGCTGCGCGCCTGCTGAGGACCGCGGATGCGGTGTTGCACGATGAACTGGTGACGCCTGCAATCCTGCATCTGGCCAATCCCGCGGCGCAAATTCACAACGTGGGCAAACGTCGCACGAGCAAGAAAATCACCCAGGACGAAATCAACTTCCTGCTGGTGGGCCTGGCCTCGGGGGGGCTGCAGGTAGTGCGACTCAAGGGCGGAGACCCCTCGATTTTTGGTCGCGCAGGAGAAGAGATTGAGGCGCTGCGGCGGGCTGGCATTCCCTACGAGGTCGTTCCGGGGGTGACGGCGGCCCTCGGCGCGGCGGCGGGGGCAGGAATTCCGCTCACGCATCGCCGCGGGCCGGCGGCCGTGGTGTTCGTCACCGGCCATCGGGCTGCCAACAACGAAGAGGCCGATTGGCGGACATTCGTGCGCGGCGGCGCCACCCTGGTTGTCTACATGCCGGGGCGCAACTTGGGCGAGATCGCTCGCCGGCTGCGAAACGCAGGCTTAGCGGGGGAAACCCTTTGCGCCGTAGTTTCGCGCGCTTCGACTGCAGATCAACAACTGCATGTAACGACAGTTGACGAATTGCCCGCCTTACCTGCGCTGGCTGCACCTGCTCTCCTGATTGTGGGCGAGGTGGTTGGGCTGGCTGCCGCGCAGGGTGAGCGCTTCATGACTCCGGCGATGGAACAGGTTCTGCTTCAGGCGACAAACCGGAATTATGGGGAGATTACACCGTGAGAGATGAAGTAAACGCCGTACAGCCAGCGGCGGAGACGTGGAACGCGGAGGTGGCGCTGCGCTGGGCATTCGACAGGCTGGGGAGCGAGGTTGCGCTTGTCTCCGCTTTTGGGCCGGAAGGCATGGTGCTGATAGACATGGCAGCAAGCATCCAGAGGCGATTTCGGCTGATCACGATTGATACCGGCTTTCTCTTTCCGGAAACGCACAGGCTGATGGCTGAGGTGGAAGAACGCTACGGCGTCACGATTGAAAAGGTTCAACCGGCGCTTTCGGCCGCCGAGCAGGAGCGCGTGCATGGCATGGCGCTGTGGAGACGGGATCCCGACCTGTGCTGCGGTTTGCGCAAGGTGGAACCACTGCGGCAGAAGCTGGCGGAGTTGCGAGGGTGGATCACCAGCATCCGCCGCGATCAGACCACAGCACGCGCGAGCGCGCGCAAGTTGGAGTGGGATGCAAAGTTTGGACTGGTGAAGATCAATCCCCTGGCCGAGTGGACGGGCGACGAAATCTGGGAGTACATCCGCAAGAACGACGTGCCTTACAACGAACTGCACGACCGAGGTTATCCCAGCATTGGCTGCACACACTGCACCCGCGCTATTCTGCAGGGAGAAGATGCGCGGGCCGGCCGCTGGCCGGGGTTTGTTAAAACCGAGTGCGGCCTGCACCTGGGGGAGCCAGTTCCCAACCGAACCACCTGATTTCGCCGTCCGCTAATGCATTGAACCACTGAGGCTTAGACTCCCGCCCTTGACAGCGGCCCGCCATTATCGTAATTTCTGTATAGACTGAAATGTCAGAAATACAAAAACCGCTGCTTTCGCCGGCCGCGCAGAAGTTCATCCTGCATTGGGGAGAAATGGGCACGCGCTGGGGCGTGAACCGCACCGTGGCCCAGATCCACGCCCTGCTATTCCTTTCGCCGCGGCCGTTGGAGGCGGAGGAAATCGCGCGCACGCTCTCCGTAGCCCGCTCCAATGTCAGCACCAGCCTGCGCGAGTTGCAGGGGTGGCGCATTGTGCGCAGCGTATCGGTGCTGGGCGACCGCCGCCAGCATTTTGCATCCCTGAAGGACGTCTGGGAGATGTTCCACATCATCGTCGAAGAGCGCAAGCGCCGCGAGTTTGACCCCACCATTGCCGTGGTGCGCGAGTGCCTGGCGGAAGCGGGCAAGGCCGAAGGAACCGAGCAGGTCTATGCCCGGGAAAGGATGGCGGAGATGCTGGAGTTCGTCAGCACCATGAGCGGCCTGTTTGAGGAATTTCGCGACCTCTCGCCCAGCGCCATAAAGCGGCTGCCGAAGCTTCGGGGCGGCATCCGCAAGCTGCTGCATATGCGATCGGAGGGGTAGCGAGCTGAGGGCGGCGGAATAGCCGCCCTTTTTTGGTGAAGTATGATTTCTCTTATTTCAGAAATAACCGATAGAAAAGGACGGCGGGCCGCCGGATGGGTTTTCTATGACGGCGAGTGCGAGTTCTGCCGATCCATGGCGCGGCGCTTTCGCTCCACCCTGCAGAAGCGCGGTTTTGGCCTGGCGCCTCTGCAG
>DASSQB010000159.1:0-2481 GCA_035702725.1 Terriglobales bacterium
TACCACCACCGCGAAACCAATGTCAAGCATTTTCAGTTCTTAAACCGCCCAAGCAGCGTGAACTTCGGCGGTTAGGGTCACGAAAGAGGTTGGAGGAGTAAATGGCTTTATGGTATGGTGGTCGTACCAAAAGGGCGCTCACCTATAATCTCCGAGCGTGATTCGTTCTTAATTCCCAGGAGGCAAACATGGCGATCGCCACCATTAATCCTGCGACCGGGCAGGTTCTGAAAAAATTCGAGGCCCTCAGCGAACAGCAAATTCACACGAAAATCGAGAAAGCAGCCGCTACTTTCGCCGAATACCGCAAGGTTCCGTTTGCTGAACGGGCGCGCCTGATGGTGCGAGCGGGCGACATTCTGGAACGCGAAAAGCAGGAATTTGCCCGCCTTATGACGCTGGAGATGGGTAAAACCATCGGCTCGGCTGTCGCCGAAGCCGCCAAGTGCGCCTCGGCTTGCCGCTACTACGCCGAAAACGCTGAGCGTTTTCTGGCCGACGAACTGGTGGAGACCACCGCTGCCCGCAGCTATATCCGCTATCAGCCGCTGGGGATCGTTCTGGCCGTGATGCCCTGGAATTTTCCTTTCTGGCAGGTGATGCGTTTCGCAGCACCCACCTTGATGGCCGGCAATGTGGCCCTGCTTAAGCATGCCTCCAACGTCCCTCAATGCGCCCTGGCCATTGAAGACATTTTCCGGCGGGCTGGTTTCGCTGAAGGCGTATTTCAAACCCTGCTGGTGACCTCCGGCCAGGTGGAACGCATTCTGGACGACCCGCGCGTCATGGCCGCCTCGCTTACGGGCAGCGAAGGCGCCGGCATTCAAGTCGGGATGGCCGCGGCCAAGAGAATCAAGAAAGTCGTTCTGGAACTGGGCGGCAGCGATCCTTTCATCGTTATGCCCAGCGCCGATTTGGATGCTGCGGTAAGTACCGCGGTGAAGGCCCGGGTGCAGAACAACGGCCAGTCCTGCATCGCCGCCAAGCGCTTCATTGTGGCCGAGGAGATTGCGGCCGAGTTCGAAAAGAAGTTCGTCGCCAAAATGGAGGCGCTGGTCATTGGCGATCCCATGCAGGAGAACGTGGAATTGGGCCCACTGGCCACCGCCGATGCGGTGGTTGACCTGCAGCGCGACGTTGCCAAGTCGGTGGAAGAAGGCGCGCGGGTGCTGACCGGGGGCAAGCCGCTGAGCGACCGGCCGGGAAATTTCTATGCCCCGACGGTGCTCACCAATATTCCCAAGAACTCGCCGGCTTACCGCGAGGAGCTGTTCGGCCCGGTGGCCTGCCTGTTCCGCGCCAAAAACGTAGACGAGGCTATTGCCATCGCCAACGACAGCCGCTTCGGGCTGGGCGCCAGCGTGTGGACCAATGATGAGTTCGAGCGCAAGCGCTTCGTCAACGAAGTGGAAGCGGGCATGGTGTTCGTCAACAAGATGGTGGCGTCCGACCCGCGCGTTCCCTTTGGCGGCGTCAAGCAATCCGGGCACGGCCGCGAATTGGGGGTGCACGGGATTCGCGAGTTCACCAACATCAAGACGGTGTGGATCGAGGACGAAGCGCAGCAGGCGCGCATTTCCCGGGCCGTGTAAGTGGGCCGTCAGTAGCCATTTCACGGAGGCGGCGGGTGAATTTATGTACAAAATAGTCCGCACATCACGGCTCTACGAGCAGATCGTGCAGCAGATTGAGGAGACCATCCTCAAAGGCGACCTTAAACCGGGCGACCAGTTGCCGGCGGAGCGCGACCTGGCAGAGCAGTTCGGGGTAAGCCGCACGGCGGTGCGGGAAGCGGTGAAGGCGCTGCGCGAAAAGGGCCTGGTGGAGGCCTACACCGGCCGGGGTACATTTGTGACCAACGGCACATCGCACGCCATCCGCCAGTCGCTCGACCTGATGGTCAAGATCGGGCAGGGGGAGGGCGCGACCTGCCTCGCGGAGGTGCGCGAAATCCTGGAACCGGAAATCGCGGCGCTGGCCGCCGTGCGAGCCGAAGAGCAGCACCTGGGTACCATGCGCGAGGCGATTGCGGTGATGGACGCTGCGCTCGATGATGCCGATGGCTTTATCGAGGCCGACCTGGATTTCCACCTTTCGCTGGCCGAGGCCGCGGCTAACCCGATTATTCTCTCGCTGATTGATTCCATTGTTGGGCTGCTGCGCGAGCAGCGGCTGCGCACTTTCCAGAACCCCAGCGGTCCGCAGCGGGGACAGTACTATCACCGCCGCATCCTGGAAGCGGTGGAAATGCGGAATCCAGAACAGGCGCGCTCGGAAATGCGCGCCCACTTGCAGCAAGTGCGCGAGGACTCGCGCATAACTTCTGGCGGCGAGGAAAGAATTCTTTCCCGGCCCGCTTCCTGACTCGGAGACACGGATAGATGGCGAACCTGGGATTTGTCGGTCTGGGAGTGATGGGCGGCAACATGGTGGAGCGGTTGCTGAACCAAGGTCACACTGTGACCGGCTACAACCGCACCC
>DASSQB010000160.1:0-5370 GCA_035702725.1 Terriglobales bacterium
CGTGCCGCACTCGTGGATGTTTTTGCCGAACACGCTCAGCCGTTCGCTGGGCGGCTTGATGTCGCTCAACTTCATCTCGTCGAGAATAGCGTTCAGGTCCGCGCGCATGGCCTTGGCCATGGCGTGCTCATTTTCCCCATAGCTGGAGACGATGTGCAGCACGGGAATGCCCCAGGCATCTTTCTGGTGTGGGTCGAGGGTGACGTAATTGTCCTTGCGCGGCAGACACTCGCCCTGGGCGCCGATGCCGAAGTAGTAGGGAATGTCGGAGCGCACGCGCTGGCGCCAGGAGTCGCCGAATTCGGGCAGCAGGAAGGCGTGGCCGTAAAGTTCCTGGCTGCCATCGCCATCGAAGCGGTAGCCGCGCAGAAAACGGGAATTCCGGTTCGTCCCCACGTTGGCGTACTTGGGGATGATGAAGCCGCAGGGACGACCCACCGGCTCGCGCTTCGAAGAAGCCAGGCCGGCCATCAGGCCACCGCCTCCCTCGATGGTGAAGTGGTCCATCAGGTAGTGGCCGAGCACGCCCTCTTGATTGCCCACGCCCTGCGGAAATTGCGCTGAGCGCGAGTTGAGCAGGATGCGGGTGGATTCCAGCGCCGCGGCGGCCAGCACCACCACACGCGCATAAGCTTCACGGTGCTGGTGGGTGCTGCGGTCAATGTAGTGCACGCCTTCGGCCTGGCCATGACGGTTCATGAGCACATGGCTGACTACCGCGTCGCTCACCAGCGTCAGCTTGCCGGTGCGCGCCGCCGCCGGCAGCGTCACCGAAGGGCTGTTGAAGTAGGAAGCTGTGAAGCAGCCCCGCTGGCACTCATCGCAGTAGTGGCAGGCGGGACGCCCGCGATGCGGCACGGTGAGCACGGCCACGCGGTCGGGCATCACCCGCCAGCCGAATTTGCGTCCGATCACGTCTTGCGCCTGCATGGCCCCACAGGAAAGCGCCATGGGTGGCAGGAACTGCCCATCGGGAAACTGCGCCAGGCCTTCGCGCGAGGCGCTTACCCCGATGAAGCTCTCTACCCGGTCGTAGTAGGGTTCCAGCTCCTTGTAGCCGATGGGCCAGTCTTCGCCGTAGCCATCACGGCTGGCCGCTTTGAACTCGTAATCGCTATAGCGGTAGCTCTCGCGCGCCCAGCAGAAGGTTTTGCCGCCCACCTGCCGGCCGCGAATCCACATGAAGGGCTTGTCGGCGGGAAAGGTGTAGGGATTTTCGTGGTCATTGACGAAGAACTGATGGCTGTATTCGTCGCAGGCGTAGCACAGGCGCTGCACGGGCTGGTGTTCCAGCAGGCGCTGCTGATCGCCGAAGCCGCGGAATTTGAGCTGGTAGGGCCAGACGTGCTCAGTGAAGTCGCGGGTGGGCACGCGCGGCGGGCCCGCCTCCAGCATGAGCACGCTCAGGCCGCGCTCAGCCACTTCTTTCGCCACCCAGCTGCCGCTGGCCCCGGAACCGACTATCAGGACGTCATAAACGTTGCGTTTTGCGGGCATGATGGGAAACTCGACAGTTTACCCCAGCCTTAAAGCTCGCGCGTACCGCCCCCCTGAGCTGCGGTAACTGGTGAGAAGGATTTCACGCAATTACCCGTCAGACCAGGCCGAGTGGGATAGAATGCGTTTCCATGCGCCGATACCACCATATTGGAATCCCCACCACACAGTGTCGCCAAGGTGAGCGACTGGTTAAGGGATACGCAACCTACGTGTCGGGTTACGACACGAGCGCCTACGGAATCGAATGGATGCGCTTCGAATCTGACGCACCCGTACCCGAGGTCGTCCGCACCGTTCCGCACGTCGCCTTCGAGGTAGATGACCTCGCGGCAGAGATTGCGGGTAAGGAGATAGTTATTCCACCGAACTCGCCATCTGATGGCGTCACCGTTGCCTTTATTGTCGAGAACGGGGCGCCGGTAGAATTCCTTGAGTTCAAGAAACGATAACTGGCACTCAATCACCGTCACTCTCGACGGCGGTGACTTATGCCGATCCTCACCCTTGCAAGCAGCATTGCAGCTTCTTCTACTCCCTCCGAATTTCTTTGCAGCTTCTTCGGTCAGGCAAGCAGGCACATCTGGCCTCTGAACTGTGTCCTGCTGAATAACCAACGGGATTGTGAAGGGTTCCTCCTGTCTCTAATCGGTCTTCGGGCACTCGGTCAATCATGGATTTCAATTCGTCGGGGGAAACCATGTGAGCAAGAATAGCTCTGCATGATTGACGTGAACAGGCGTTCACGTATTCTGAGAGGTGCACTATTCCTGGGGCAGAGAGGTGGATGCGGCCAGGGGGACCTGTAGTTCGGGCATGAGGCGTCCCGCGAAAAGGCGGCGGCAGAGCTTGCCGAGGATCCGTGCGGAACGTGCCGAGCGCGAGACACGCGCGCTGTCGGTCGCGATTCCGGTATCGGCGTACATCTGGCGATAGACCTTCGAGATCAGCAGAAATAACAGCCGGCCTTTTGCCGACTTGATGAACCGCGAGCGTTTCCAGATCACGGGTATGCGGTAGAAACTGTCCCACACCGCCTGGGTGCGGCTGCGAATTTCTTCCTGTGCCATGTGGGGGTGATCGCAGTAGAGCTTGGGGCGAAGGTGAGGTGGGATGAGCCAGCGCCTTGTGATCGGGATGCCGCCCACCGTAGGGCAGTTATCGCCAAGCGTCTTCTCCCATTTCGCGAAATCAAGGGTGCCGGGGAAGGGAGTAATCATGACGAACTGCGCCAGGGCAACTCCGGCCCGGTTGGCTACTTCCGCCGTGGCGGGAAATGTGTCCGGTGTGTCGCTGGGCAGCCCAAAGATGAACGATCCGAGGATGAAGACGCTGTGTCGCCGGAAGTTCTGCAGGCGGGCAACAAGGTCGTCGCCGGCGGAGTTGAAGTCCTTGTATACGTCCTTCAGGCCGGCGCGCGTCACCGACTCTACGCCCACAAGCGCCCCCCTGATGTGCGCCCTATGCATCGCTTCCAGGAAGGCGTCATCCTCTGCCGCCTCCATCGTGATCTGGGTAAAGAACACGAGGTCGTCGGGGAGCTGCGCCAGTCGGGCCATCAGTTCAAATCGCTCTTCGCGCAAGGCTTGCAGCTCCCGCAGGCGGGCGGTATTGTTTTGCCGGCGTGCAAGTTCCAGGTCCGTCAGGGTAACGGGATAAAAATTGTCATCTGCGAGCGCGATGAACCGGAAACCCAAGCGCCGCAATTGGACGATCTCTTCCACCACGCCATCGGACGCTCGCTGCCGTGGGCGCTGCCCGTCGGTGCGCCACACCGAGCAGAAGGAACAGTGCTTGGGACAGCCCCGCACCGTCTGCACCGAGGCCCACATGTACTGCTTGCGCGGTACCAGGTCCCAGCGCGCCTTGAGGAACTGGTCGGGCTCGATATGGCCGCCCTCGTACACCGGCAGGGGCTTACCTTCAAAGCAGTCGCGCAGCACGCGGCCCCAGACCAGGTCGCCGTCGCCCCTGACCACCGCGGTAGCGCCGCCCAGCGCGTGCGCTTCCTGGGGGTAAAGCGTCGCGTGGATGCCGCCGAAAACGACGTGCGCTCCCCGGCTGCGCGCCAACTTCCCCAATTCGTAGCCACGGAGCGCATTGGCCGTGTGTATGCCGATGCCCACGACATCGCCGGGCGAGAAATTGCCGGGGTCGGCCTTCTCCAATGTTTCGTCAACGATTACAGGGGTGCCAAACTCGGCAGGTGTTGCAGAAGCCAGCACGTAGAGCCAGCGTGGCGTGATGACTGCCGTCCCGAAGGAAACATCACTGGGATTGACGAGATGTACTTTAACTCCGTTTTGCAGGTGCAACTCGTTCGCCTTCCGCCATCAGGGATCCACTCCTGCCTTCAAGCACTCAGATGCAGAAAACGCGAAGCAAAGAAGAGTAACACGAATTGGCAGTTTCGGTGAGTTGTGATTGGCGGTCCGCTGCGTGTTGCGCAGGGATCGTTGGGAGGCCAGCGAGCGTGACCCTTCTCGCTTTTTGCGATCCAGCTTCTCTGGGGTGTGTGCCCGCTAGTTACGAGTCGAACTGGCCCGCCAGGGGTTACATTGAGAGCAGACAGAACCCATGCTCAGGGGGCAAATTTCGAAGTTTCGGGGCATTGACGTCCTCTGGCTGGTGTTCCTGGGCGGGCTGGCCCTGCTCTCGCCGGTGCGGGAGGTCCATAAGCAGCTGACGCTGGCGGCCACCGCCCTGGTGCAGATCTTCGAGCGGCGGCTGATTGCGATGTTTCCCCGCCGCGGGCCCGCCTACAGCGTGCTGCTGAAAATCGCCCTGGCCAGCCTGCTGCTGGGGCATACCGGGGGCGCGGTCAGCATCAACAGCAGCTACTACCCCATTTACTACCTGCCGGTCATTACTGCGGCCATCTACTTCGGCCCGGTGGGAACGCTGCTGTGGACCGCGCTGGCCTCGGCGGCCTACTGTTCCTATTTGCTTCCGGTGTTGCAGGAGTATGAGCTCACCCCGTCCGGGGAAGTGGAATTGGGCATCCGCATCCTGTTCTTCTTTTTTGCCGCCATTCTGGTCAACCAGTTTGTGATGGAGAACCGGCGGCGGCTGAAGGAATCGCAGGCGCTTTCGGAAACGCTGGCGGAATCCAACCGGCAGCTCAAGGTGGCCCAGGACGAGGCGCGGCGCTCCGAGCGCCTGGCCGCGCTGGGTCAGCTTTCGGCCGGCCTGGCGCACGAGATTCGCAATCCCCTGGGCGTCATCAAAGGCTCGGCCGAGATGCTGAACCAGAAGCTGCAAGGAACCGCGCCCCTGGCGCAGGAGCTGGCGGGGTACATTTACTCCGAGGTGAACCGGCTGAATGCGCTGGTGGCGCGCTTTCTGGATTTTGCCCGCCCCTCGCGGCTGCAGCTGCAGCCGGTGAGCCCGGCGGCGCTGGTGAATCGCGCGCTGGATGCGGTGCAGGCGCAATTTCCTGGGGCAAAAATTGCCGTAGAACGCCGCTATGCTGACGATCTGCCGCAAATACAGGCGGACGAGCAGTTGTGCGAGCAGGTATTCGTCAACCTGATCTGCAATGCTTACGAGGCCATGAACGGTAGCGGCGGCAAGCTGAGAGTTTCGATTGCGCCGGCCTCGGCGGAAAACGTCCCCGGGGTGGCTGTGGAAATTCAGGATTCCGGCCCGGGTGTGCCGGCGGAACTGCGCGAACAGATTTTCAATCCCTTCTTCACGTCGAAGGAGAACGGCGTGGGCCTGGGGCTTTCCATTGTGGCCAAGATTGTGGACGACCACCGCGGCGCTATCCGGCTGAAGAGCCCAGCGGGAGAAGGAGCGTGCTTTCATGTCTTCCTCCCAGCGAAGCCGAACTGAACAATATGCCCTCGATTCTGATTGTCGAAGATGAAGCCA
>DASSQB010000161.1:0-12494 GCA_035702725.1 Terriglobales bacterium
TCAACATGACAGGCGCATTGGGGCGGCGCTGCTCCTACCCCACCGCCAGCTCCGCCTTGACCGTCTGCTCTTCCATGTCGGCGTGGATGCGGAAGCCCAGCTTCTGGCAGATGGCGCGCATCTCGCGGTTTTCGCCCAGCATGGTCGAAACAATCCGCGCAATCTTCTCGTCGCGCGCAATCTGCGCCAGCCGCCGGTAGAGCTCGGTGCCCAGGCCCTGGTGGTGGTAGTCGTCGCTTACCACGATGGCCGCCTCGGCCTCGTTCACCCCGTGCAGCTTGCTCAGGCGGGCCACCGCAATCACTTCCGGCTGGCCGCTGCGCGGGTTGCGCGGCTCGGCCACCAGCGCCATCTCCCGGTCGTAATCGAGGAAGCAGATGCGAGTCAGCCGCTCGTGCGCGGTGCGCGTGCTCAGCTTCATGGGCTGGAAGTAGCGCAGGTAGACGCTGCGCTCGGAAAGTTGGGCGTGGAAGCGCACCAGCGCCGGCTCGTCCTCCGGACGCACCGGGCGGATTACGACCTCCTCACCGTTCTTTAAACGCCACGGCGCCACGTAGCGCAGCGGGTAGGGGCGGATGGCCGGCCGCGGCAGGTCTTCCTCGCTTACTTCCGCATCGTGCAGCACCACGCGCGCGTCCAGCGCCAGCTGCCGCTCCGAAGAAGCCAGCAGCGGGTTGATGTCAATTTCCTTGATCCACGGCTGCTCCACTACCAGCTCGCTGAAGCGCACGAGCAGCTCTTCCAGCGCGCCCAGGTCCACTGCCTCACGCCCGCGCACCCCCTGGAGGGCGCGGAAAATTTTAGTCTGCTCCATCATGCGCCGCGCCAGCGTGGTGTTCAGTGGCGGCAGGGCCAGCGCCCGGTCCTTGAAGACCTCCACCAGTTGTCCGCCGGAGCCGAACAGCAGCACCGGGCCAAACTGCGGGTCAATGCTGCTGCCCAGAATGAGCTCATAGCCTGCGTGCTTCACCATGGGCTGCACGCTCACGCCCAGGAAGTGGCCTGCGCCTTTTTTCTCGCGCACGCCCGTCTCGATAGCGCGGAAGGCCTTGCGCACCGCCTCTGCGTCGAGCAGGTTGAGCTGCACACCGCCCACATCGGTTTTGTGGGTGATGGTTTCCGAGTGCAGCTTGAGCACCACGGGGTAGCCGATCTCCTCGGCGCGCGCTACCGCTTCGTTTTCGCTGATGGCCAGCACGGTGGGCACGCAGGGAATGCCGTAGGCTGAGAGCACCTGCTTCGACTCCAGCTCGGTCAGCAGCGTGCGCCCTGATTGCCGCGCCCGCTCCACGATGGCGCCCGCGCGCTTGCCGTCCGCCACCTCGCCATCGGCGGGCAGCGACGGCGTCTCATAGAGACCGCGCAGGTTGTAGCTGTAGCGCCACATGTAGAAGAACACTCGCGCAGCCGTGTCCGGAAAAGGAAACGTGGGAATGCCGGCACGGTTCAGGATGTCCTGGCCCGCCGCCACCTCGGCCCCGCCCATCCAGCTGGCCAGCACCGGCTTGCTTGTGCTCTTGGCGTAGGGCTTGAGCTGCTCGGCGGTCTGCGTGGGGTCGGTCATGGCCTGCGGCGTCAGGATGGTGAGCAGGCCGTCAATGTTGGGATCGTGGGCGGCAATCTCCAGCGCCTTGGCGTAACGCTGCGGGCCGGCGTCGCCCAGGATGTCCACCGGGTTGTTGTGGCTCCAGTGCGGCGGCAGCAGCTCGTCGAAGGCTTTCATGGTTTCCGGCGAAAGCGGCGCCAGTTCGCCGCCCAGGCCCATGAGCGCGTCGGTGGCCAGCACGCCCGGACCGCCGGCGTTGGTCAGGATGGCCAAGCGCGGGCCGTGCGGGCGGGGCTGCTTGGAGAGCACGTCGGCCAAATAGAACACGTCGGAGATGGAGGTCACGCGCAGCACGCCGCAGCGCCGGAAGGCGGCGTCCAGCACTTCATCGCTGCCGGTCAGCGCGCCGGTGTGCGAGGCCGCGGCCACCGCCGCCGCTTCCGTCCGCCCCGCCTTGATGACGATGATGGGCTTGGTCAGCGAGACTTCGCGCGCCGCCGACAAAAAGCTGCGCGCGTTGCCCACCGACTCCATGTACATCACGATCGAGTGCGTGCGCGGGTCATTGCCCAGGTAGTCAATCAGGTCGCCCCAGTCCACATCCAGCATGGAGCCGATGGAAACGAAGGCGCTGTAGCCCACCATTTCTTTCTGGCTCCAGTCCAGCACCGCCGTGCACAGCGCGCCGCTCTGGCTGATAAAGGCCACGTTGCCCGGCCGTGCCATGGATTGCGCGAAGGTGGCGTTCAACCCGCTCAGCGGGTTCATCACGCCCAGGCAGTTGGGGCCGATGATGCGCAGCGGCGTGCCCTCAATCCTTTCCCGGATCTGCTGCTCCAGGTCCTTGCCGTGCTCGCCGTGCTCCTTGAAGCCCGCGGAAATAACGATGGCGCCCTTTACGCCTGCTTCGACGCACTCGGCGATCACCGCCGGCACTGTGTCCGCCGGGGTGACGATTACCGCCAGCTCCACCGGCTCCGGCACCGCCGCCAGCGACTTGTAGGCGCGAATGCCCAGCACGCTGCCGCGATTAGGGTTGATGGGGTAAACCGTGCCGCCAAAAGGCGTGCTCAGCAGGTTCCACAGGATGGTTCGGCCCACGCTGCCCTGGCGTTCGGTGGCGCCCACCACCGCCACGCTCTGGGGCTTGAAAATCGCATCCAGGGGATGCCCTTCGGCCCGCAATACGTCCTGGGAACGGTCGTGCGCCGGCTTAGGCTTGGCTGGCTTGATCGCAGTGGTATCCATAATGACCTCAGTCTAGGAATTGCGAGGGTTGGGTGGATGTGTCCGCGGTCACACTCGAACAGTAAAATTATAAACCGCTAACCTGCTGGTATGTAGGCACTTACTATTGTTTTCCTGGGAGTTAGACTTACCGTTCTCCCGATTTGGCACACGCGCCTGACCCCAATTAATTTGCACCTTGTCAGCAACTTTTGTTGGCCGCTCAGGTTTATACCGTCTGAGGACAATCACCTGCAAAGCGGTCCCAAGCAAGTCGTGCGTCCTGAAGCCCGTAAATCTCTAAGGAGAGTTTAGGAAAATGAAGAAGCTGCTCACATTGCTGTTCGCTGCATCGATGCTGCTCGGCGTGGCCGTGGCCCAGGAAGCTGGTTCCACCGCTGCTCCCGCCAGCAACCAGAAGATGTCCAAAGCCGAAAAGAAGGCGGCTAAGAAAGAGAAGAAGGCCAACAAGAAAGCTGCCAAGAAGGCCAAGAAGGAATCCAAGCCCGAGTCGCAGAAGTAGTTAGACCGGTTCTTAGACTCTCCCCGGCTTGCGGGCCGGGGATTTTTTTGCCCATTTTTGGCCGTTTAACCCCTAAAAAAGGCGATTTTGAGGGTGATTTTTGGGTTTTTCGGGGAACACGGGATTTTCAGCAGCTACCGATTTTTGTGATTTTGGGCCTAAATTCGTAGTAAAATCCGGCGCATTATTGCTGCCGTTCCCGGGCAGTCGTGGGGAATTTATAACGCTCGTTCTGGGCGCGTTCTATGTACGGCCGATTCTTTGGCCGGGGGCTCCAAGGGCCGAGTCCGATTAGGTACTGCCGATCACATAGGAAACCGGGAGGTAGTGTATGCAGCAGCAGGCCACAGGGACTGCTATTCCAGCCGTCGCCAGCAACAAAGAGCATTGCCGCAAGGTGTGGATTCTAACCGGGTACGGGATTTCGTTCCTGGCCATGTGCGGCGTGCTGGCGTATTACTTTTCCGCCTACATCACCCATTAGCTGAGGCTCTCGTTTGCGGACCGCCCGGAACGGGCGGCGCGAGGGTAGAGGTGTGTGCCAAGTCGAAACTTAGCAACTGGCACCCGGCCTTTATTAGCTCCGGATCGGTTTCGGTAGACGTAACATTCTAAGTTCTTAGCCAGTAGCGCAAGGTCCCTCCACGCGGGCTTCCCTTCGGCAAGCTTAGTATCAAGTGGCGAAAATCGCGGAGACCTCCCGAGGGTTCACGGCCTCGGCGGCGAAGGCAAAGGTGCCGTTTTCGCGCATTTCGCGGGCGGCCCGAAGAAAGGCGCCGAGAGCGGCGCGGCAAAGAGCGCTGCCCACACTTACCCGTTTCACTCCCAGAGCGGAGAGTTCGGCCAGGCTGAGCTGCGCTCCGCGAAGGCCCATCACCACGTTCAGGGGGCGGTCCACCGATTTGACGACAGCGGCAATGTGGTCGCGGGTCGTGAGGCCGGGGGCATAGAGAACATCGGCGCCCGCCTCCTGATAGGCCTGCAGCCGCTTGATAGTGTCGTCCAGGTCGGGACGGCCGTGGAGGTAGTTTTCCGCGCGGGCAGTGAGAGTGAAAGGAAAAGCAAGGTTGCGCGCCGCTTCTACCGCCGCCCGGATGCGGTCAACGGCGTGCGCCATCTCGTAGATGGGATCGTCCGGGCGCCCGGTGGCATCCTCGATGGAGCCGCCCACAACGCCGGCGGCAGCGGCGAGTGTGATGGTAAGGGCCGCGGCTTCCGGGGCGTCGCCAAAACCTTTTTCCAGATCGGCGCTGACCGGCAAGGGAGTGGCTTCGGCGATGGCGGAGGCGTAGGCCAGCGTTTCCTCGCGATTGAGAGTGGTGTCGCGCCTCCCCAGAGAGAAGGCGTAACCCATGCTGGTTGTGGCCAGCGCCTCGAAGCCGAGATGGGCCAGGAGGCGAGCGGTGCCCACGTCCCAGGGATTGGGAATGATGAAGGCGCCATTGCGCTGGTGGAGGGCGCGGAAGATTCGGCCTTTTTCGGCTTGCGTCATTATGGAAGCCTCCAGATGAGCTTAGAGATGAAGTGGGAGGCACAAGAGTTTCGAATTAACCGGCCCGCGCGCTGAAAAATGCATAGGTCCTTCGTTCGCGCTCCGCCTCGCTGCGCTCGGTTCGCGCTCTCTCAGGATGACAGATCGAGGAGACGGGGTGAGGCAGCGCTGAAGGAGCCCCTGCTTCATAAAGCTGCGGCGGGTAATTTTCCGTGAGGGGGGCAACGCGGAGACACTCTGGCGCAACCGAAAGTTCTAACGGCCACAGAGGCCACAGAGGCGCGTTCCAGCAGGTAATTGTTACCCGGCGATGGGGCTCGAATAGCAGCAGAGCTGTGAGCCAGCAGCGGAACAGGCGAAGCATGCGTGCCGCGAAGAGCGGCGAGGGCGGTGATATACCGCCGCGCTTGTTAGAAATGTCGCAACGCGATATTTCGGGCGATACATTGGGCGAAGCAGGAGCGGGCCGCAGTTGAAAATTTCAACAGAGGCTTCGCAAAATTTCGCCGGGCGGCTCGGCTGCTTGCTGCCATGCGCGCTGCCGATGTTATAATCACAAGTTTTCGTGACGTGAATCACGGCTCATAGGTAATCTCAATCGCAGTGGTGTGATGTTGGAAGTCTTCCGCAGCAGCAGAACGGGAGCGTCAGGGGAGTGTTGGCGTTCCGTGAACCCAATAGATGGCGCAGATATTCCATCGCAGCACTAATACAATCTCACGCTTCACAATCTTTGGGTCCCTGGTGGTGGTGGCGGTGGGACTGTGGGCGGCGCTGCAACTGGAGCGCTCGCCCTACACGACCTTTGCGGGAGTAGCGCGCGCGCAGCCGGTGCCCTTCAGCCACGCGCACCACGTGGGCGGGCTGGGGATTGATTGCCGCTATTGCCACACGTCGGTGGAAAAATCCAGTTTTGCGGGCATACCGCCGACCAAGACGTGCATGAACTGCCATTCACAGATCTGGACGAACGCGCCCATGCTGGAGCCGGTGCGGCAAAGCTTCCAGACGGGGCGGTCGCTAGTGTGGTCGCGGGTGAACGACCTGCCCGACTTCGTCTATTTCGACCACAGCATTCACATCAACAAAGGAGTGGGCTGCGACACCTGCCACGGGCCGGTGGACCGCATGCCGCTGATGTACAACTACGCCTCGCTGCAGATGGAGTGGTGCCTGGATTGTCACCGGGCGCCGGAGAAGTACCTGCGGCCGCGGCAGGAAGTGTTCAACATGCGCTACCAGCAGCCGGATGAATTCCACCCGGTGGAATTCGGAGGCAAGAAATTTTACGACCAGGACAAGCTTGGGCTGGCGCTGGTGAAGGCGTACCACCTGCGGACGGTGCAGGACATAACCAGCTGTAACACGTGCCACCGCTGAGCGCAAACCGCGGAGGGCAGCGAAGAGAAGACATGGGAGCTGACGAAAAAGCGAGCCACCCGGTTTGTCCGGGCAAACATAACCTGCGGGAGATCAGGGAGAAGCTGGCGAGCGAGGACGGGCCGCGCTACTGGCGCAGCCTGGAGGAACTGGCGGGTGACCCGGCATTTCAGGAGCAGGTGAAGCGGGAATTTCCCCGAGGCGCATCAGAGTGGCTGGAAGGATTTTCGCGACGCGGTTTCCTGCAGCTGATGGGAGCGTCGCTGGCGCTGGCGGGGCTGACAAGCTGCACCAAGCAGCCGCTGGAGCCGATAGTTCCTTACGTGCGGCAGCCGGAAGAAATTGTTCCCGGGCGGCCGCTGTTTTTCGCCACGGCGATGGAAATGGGCGGCTATGCGCGTCCGCTGCTGGTGGAAAGCCACATGGGGCGGCCGACGAAGGTGGAAGGCAACCCCGACCATCCGGCGAGCCTGGGAGGAAGCGATATTTTTTCGCAGGCTTCGATTCTGGAGCTCTATGACCCGGACCGCTCGCCGGCGGTGGCGTACGCGGGCGAGATCCGTTCCTATGCCGCGTTCCTGGGCGCCATGCAAGCGCCGATGTCGGGGCTGCGGCAGGCGCAGGGAGCGGGACTGCACTTCCTGACACGCACCGTCGCTTCGCCCACCCTGGCCGACCAAATGAAGACGGTGCTGCAAGTGTTTCCGCAGGCGAAGTGGCACCAGTACGAACCGGTGAACCGAGACAATGCGCGGGCGGGCGCAGTGATGGCGTTCGGGGAGCCGGTAGAGACGCAGTACCGGCTGGCGGAAGCGGACGTCATTCTTTCGCTGGATGCGGATTTCCTTTACCCGACATTTCCGGGCGCGGTACGCCATGCGCGCGATTGGGCTTCGCGGCGGAGGCCCGAATCGAGCCGGCCGATTGGCCGCCTGTACGTGGCGGAGACCACCTACACGGCGACCGGCGGGAAGGCTGACCATCGCCTGCCGCTGCGGCAGATGGAGCTGGAGCAATTCGCGCGGGCGGTAGCCAAGGGCGTGGGCGTGAACGTGGCGGGAGGCGCGAGCAGCGGCATGGCAAGCACGTGGCTGCCGGCGCTGGTAAAGGACCTGCAACAACATAAAGGAAGCTGCGTGGTGATTCCCGGCGAGTACCAGCCGCCGGTGGTGCATGCGCTGGCGCACGCCATGAATGCGGCGCTGGGCAACGTGGGGCGGACAGTCTTCTATACGGACCCGGTGGCCGCGAATTGGGTAGACGAGAACCAGTCGGTGAGCGAACTGGTGGACGACATGAAGGCGGGGAAGGTGCAGCTGCTGGTGATCCTGGGCGGCAATCCGGTATATGACACGCCGGCGGAGCTGGGCTTCGGGCTGATCATGAAGGAAAAGGTCCCGCTGCGGATTCACCACGGGCTGTACCAGGACGAGACAGCGCAGTTCTGCCAGTGGCACATCAACGCGGCGCATTACCTGGAGGCGTGGGGCGACACGCGGGCCTATGACGGGACAACGAGCATCATCCAGCCGCTGATTGCGCCACTGTACAACGGCAAGACCGATACCGAGCTGATGGCCATCTTCACCGGCCAGGGAGAGACCAAGGCATACGACATCGTGCGGGCTTACTGGCAGCGGCAGCTGCAGAAACCTGCTGCGCCGGCGCCGCCCGCCCGGGGCAAGGGCAAAGCGGCGGCGCCTCCGCCGGCGGTGGATTTCGAGGGTTTCTGGCGTCCGGCGGTGCATGACGGCTTTATTGCGGGAACAGCGCTGCAGCCGAAGCAGGCACAACTGAAGAACATTGATTTCGGAGCGGGGCCGCAGGGCAGCCAGCCGCAGCTGGAGATCAATTTCCGGCCCGATCCTTCGGTGTTTGATGGACGCTTCTCCAACAACGCGTGGCTGCAGGAACTGCCCAAGCCTGTGAACAAGCTGACGTGGGACAACGGGCTGCTGGTGGGGGTGGAGACGGCGCGGCAGATGGGGCTGAAGGTCAACGACGTGGTGGAGTTGAAAGTCGGAAACCGGACGCTGGAAGCGGCGGTGTGGGTGCAGGCGGGGCAGCCGGCCAATGTGGTGACGGGATTCCTGGGTTACGGGCGGCGTTTCGCGGGGAGAACGGGAACGGGCTTCGGCTTCAACCTGTACCGCATCCGCACCATGAAGGAGCCATGGAGCACGGCGGTGGAGATGCGCCGGACCGGAGATCAGTATCTGCTGGCGAGCACGCAGGGCCAGCAGAGCATGGATACCGAGCTGGGCACGCGCGATCTGGTGATTTCAGCGACGGCGGATGAGTACGCGAAAGACCCCAAGGTGATCCTGCGGCACCACTACACGCCGGAGAAGAACGAGACGCTCTACAACAACTACGAATACACCAGCTACGCCTGGGGAATGTCCATTGACCTGAGCGCGTGCGTGGGATGCAACGCCTGCATCATTGCCTGCCAGTCGGAGAACAACATCGCGGTAGTGGGCAAGGAGCAGGTGAACAAGGGCCGGCACATGCACTGGATCCGGGTGGACACCTACTATGAGGGAGACCGGGACAATCCCAAGGCGTACTTCCAGCCGGTGCCGTGCATGCAGTGCGAAAACGCGCCCTGCGAGTACGTGTGCCCGGTGGGTGCGACGGTACACAGCAGCGAGGGCTTGAACGACATGGTCTACAACCGCTGCGTGGGCACGCGGTATTGCTCCAATAACTGTCCCTACAAGGTGCGGCGGTTCAACTTCATGCTGTGGCAGGACTGGAACACGCCGCAGCTGAAGATGATGAGAAATCCCGAGGTGAGCGTGCGCAGCCGCGGGGTGATGGAGAAGTGCTCGTATTGCGTGCAGCGGATCACGCAGGCGCGCATTGATTCGGAGCGCGAGGACCGCAAAGTGCGGGAAGCTGATCTGATGACGGCGTGCCAGCAGGCTTGCCCGGCGGACGCGATCGTGTTTGGCGACATCAACAACGCCGACAACCGGGTGAGCAAGCTGAAGGGCACGGCGCGCAACTACGGGCTGTTAGCCGAGTTGAATACGCGGCCGCGTACCACCTACCTGGCAGCCATCAACAACCCCAACCCGGAGTTGCCCCCACCGGCAGAGAAGAACTGAGGCATGGAGCAGAAAGATCGAGTTGAGGAGATAAGCGAGCGGCACGGTCGGCCACCGGTAATGGCGCCGGGGCACACGTTCGCCACCATCACGGACAAGATCAGCTCTATCGTGCTGACGCGGCCGGTGTCGCTGGGGTGGCTGATGGGCGTGGGTTTCGTCAGCCTGTGGGCCTTCATCCTGCTGTTTGCCATCTCCTACCTGTTCTACCAGGGCGTGGGGATCTGGGGCATCAACATCCCGGTGGGATGGGGATTCGCCATCGTGAATTTCGTGTGGTGGGTGGGAATCGGGCATGCGGGGACGCTGATTTCCGCCATCCTGCTGCTGTTGCGGCAGTCGTGGCGCAACTCGATCAACCGCTTCGCGGAGGCGATGACGCTGTTCGCGGTGGCCTGCGCGGGCATGTTCCCGGTGCTGCACATGGGGCGGCCATGGCTGGCGTACTGGCTGTTCCCATACCCGAACACGATGAACGTGTGGCCGCAGTTCCGCAGCCCGCTGGTATGGGACGTGTTCGCGGTTTCGACTTACTTCACCATTTCGCTGCTGTTCTGGTTCCAGGGGCTGATTCCCGACTTGGCCACGCTGCGCGACCGGGCGGTAAACCGCTACGCGCGGACGATCTACGGGTTCATGGCCATGGGCTGGCGGGGCTCGGCGCGGCACTGGAAGCGCTATCACACGGCCTACCTGCTGCTGGCGGGGCTGGCGACGCCGCTGGTGCTCTCGGTGCACACGGTAGTGAGCTTCGACTTCACCATCGCCATTACGCCGGGGTGGCACAGCACCATCTTCCCACCCTATTTTGTGGCGGGCGCGATCTATTCCGGCTTCGCCATGGTGCTGATTTTGGCCATCCCCATCCGGCATTTCTATGGGCTGGAAGACTTCGTGACCATGCGGCACCTGGAAAATTCGGGAATGATCATGCTGGCCACGGGCATGATCGTGGCCTACGGCTACATCATGGAACCGTTCATGGCGTGGTTCGGCGGCAATAAATACGACATGTACCAGTTCTGGGACAGGGCGCATGGTCCGTACTGGTGGGTGTTCCTGGCGCTGATCTCGATGAACGTGGTGATTCCACAGGTGCTGTGGATAGGGAAAGTGCGGCGCAGTCCGTTCTGGCTGTTCGTGATTTCCCTGGATGTGCTGATCGGGATGTGGATAGAGCGCGTAGTAATCGTGGTGGTGAGCCTGCACCGCGACTTCCTGACTTCGTCGTGGGGGATGTACTACCCGACGAAATGGGACTGGTTCACGTTTTTCGGCACGATCGGATTTTTCTTCCTGTGCATGCTGCTGTTCCTGCGGGTGCTGCCCATGATTTCGATATTTGAGCTGCGGGAGTTGTTGCCGGAGGCGGAGGTGAAGGTCGAACCATGAGCCTGGTACCGCTCTACGGCCTGCTGGCTGAATTCGACAATCCGACGGACCTGCTGCTGGCGGCGCGCAAAGCGCACGAAGAGGGCTACCGCAAGATGGATGGCTATAGCCCGTTTCCGGTGGAGGGACTGGCGGAGGCAATCGGCTTTGAGCGTGACCGCATGCCGCTGGTGGTGCTGATTGGCGGGCTGCTGGGGTGCGTGGGCGGGTACCTGATGCAGTGGTGGATAAGCGCCGACAGTTATCCGCTGAACGTGGGCGGCAGGCCGTACCACTCCTGGCCGGCGTTTTTGGTGGTGACGTTTGAGGCGACGGTGCTGTGCGCGGGACTTTCGGCGCTGTTCGGGATGCTGGGGTTGAACGGGCTGCCCATGCCGTATCACCCGCTGTTTCATGTGCCGCGGTTCGAGTTTGCGTCGCGGGACCGGTTCTTTTTGTGCATTGAGGCGTCGGATCCGCGCTTTGACGTGGCGGAGACGAAGCGGTTCCTGGAGGGACTGGGAGGGCATGGCATCTCGGAGGTGCCGTATTAGGCGGCGGCTCAAATTTCGCGCGGTGGCGGGGCTGGCGCTGGCCATGGGTCTGGCGGGCTGCAGATTGGACATGCACGACCAGCCACGGTTCAAGCCGCTGCGCATGAGCGATTTTTACGCCGACCTGCGCTCCTCGCGGCCACTGGAGCCGGGAACGATCGCGCGCGGCGAGTTGCGGGCCGACTCTTATTTCTATACCGGCATGATCAACGGCAACCCAGGAGACGAGATGCCGTTTCCGGCGAGCAGGGAAGTGCTGGAGCGGGGACGGGAGCGGTACAACATTTATTGCGCGCCCTGCCACTCGCGGCTGGGAGATGGAAACGGAATGATTGTGCAGCGCGGGTACCGGCGCCCGCCTTCGTATCACATTGACCGGCTGCGGAATGCGCCGCTGGGACACTTTTTCGACGTGATCACGAACGGATTTGGAGCCATGCCTGATTACGCGGAGCAGATACCGGCGCGCGACCGCTGGGCCATCATCGCCTACATCCGAGCGCTGCAACTGAGCCAGCAGGCGCCGCTGAGCATTGTGCCGCCGGCAGAGAGGGACCGCATGCTGTCGCAGCCGCCGCCGGCCACGCCGGGCTCGGGAGCGACCACGCCCAGCGGGACCACGGGGGTGCAGCCGTGAGCACGGCGCCGCACACCGAAGTAGATTTCGCCGCGCCACCGGTGGCGGCGACCATCCAGCGGCGTTCGCTGTGGGTGGGAATTATTTTCGGAATTGCGACCATTATCGGGTTCATCGTCACGCCGGCGCAGGCCATGCATTCCTACCTGCTGGGTTTCATGTGGTGGCTGGAGATGACGCTGGGCTGCCTGGCGCTGCTGATGACGCAGTTTCTGACGGGCGGAGGCTGGGGCATGGTGCTGCGGCGCTTTTTCGAGGCGGGCAGCCGCTGCCTGTGGTTGATGGCAGTGCTGTTCATTCCCATCATCGTCGGAATGCGCACGCTGTATTTCTGGACGGACCCAGCCAAGGTGGTGGAAGAGGGGGTGCAGAAGCAGGCGCAGATGTACCTTTCGGGCCCAACCTTCGTGCTGCGGGCGGTGATTTATTTCGTGGGTTGGGGAATAGCGGCCTATTTTCTGACGAAGTGGTCGGGAATGCAGGACCAGCCGCCGGACCGGGAGTTCGGGTCGCGGTTCCGCGCGGTAAGCGGGCCGGGGCTGGTGGTGTACTTCTTCACCATGACATTCGCCTCGATTGACTGGGTGATGTCGCTGCAGCCGCACTGGGCTTCCACCATCTACGGGATGATTTTCGTGGCCGGACAGGGGC
>DASSQB010000162.1:0-3420 GCA_035702725.1 Terriglobales bacterium
CTGCCCAACACGCCGTCCCTGAATGTCGGCGCTCACGGTAGCTGCTCGAGCAATTGCGTGCCCTCGGGCACCTGGTTCTGGGAGATCATTGCCAACGATATCTACGGCCACAATACGTTTCCTTCTCTATCTGCGACGGCAGCCGTCGATGGCACGCAGTCGGTCACCGTGAGCTGGGTTCCCATTCCCGGCCAGGTCTCTACCATGCGCGGCCGCGGAACCTCTCTCGGTACGGTCCTGTTCGCGGATGCCTTTGGAACCGGCGTCGCTGGCAACAGCTATGTCGACGGAAATCTCTCTTACACGGTCAGCCCGCCCAACATCGCGAACGCCAATTCCGCTTCCCTGGGCTCTTCCGGCGTCACGGCGAATCAATTCAACTACGTCAACGGCGGCTTTACCGACACCATCAGCGGCGCGCTTACCACCAATCGCGCGCAAACCATCCCTGACGTCACCGGCTACATCCCGGTCACCAGCTACCTCAACTCCGCCTACGACAACGCCGCGCGCGCCAACGGCGCCATCGGCGCCAACTGGACCGTCGCCAACAACGGCATCAACATCGCCTCCAACAATTTCGTCGGAACTGCCGGCACCAATGACGTCGCCTACTGGAGCGCCAGCCCCTTCAGCAACGTGCAGTTTTCCCAAGTGACTCTGACCGCGCTGAATGGCACCACGGATTTTCCCGGTATCGCCGTTTTGCTGTCCGGCAGCGGCTCCTCCACGCACGGCTACAATTGCGTCGAAGACACCACCAACATCTTCATTCAGCGGATCAACGGCACCTCGAACACCACGCTGACCAGCGCTTCCACGACCGGCGTGGCCGGCGACATTCTTCGCCTCGAAGTCGATCCCGCTGGCAACCTGACTTGCTACAAAAACGGCGTCTCCACTCTCACCGTGAACGACACAACGTACACGTCCGGCTCACCGGGCCTGTTCTTGTTCGGCACCGTTTCCACCGCAAAAAACTGGAGCGGCGGCAACCTGCATCCGCTCGCGCAGCTCGATACCGAGCAGGACTGGACCAGGACGCAGCATTTCACCCAGGGCATTGCGCTCGGCGGTGCGTCCTCGGAATCGTTCAACAACAATCCTCGCGCCGAGCAAAACGTCTTTCTTCCCGGTGCGCTGACATCCACTTGGACCGGCGCTACCTGGACGACCGATAAGCCCGTCACCATCACACGCGTTCAGGTGCAAACCAAAACCGCGCCCGCGGGCTGCACCACCAACGCCGTCGTGCGCCTCACCGATGGCACCACGCCCGTCAACGTCACGATCTCCGCTGCCGCCAACGACAGCGGCGTCATGTCGCAGAATTATTCCACCGGCGCTTCGCTTACCGTCGCCGTGCAAACCGCTGCGGCCGGCTGCACCACCAGCCCCGCCGACGCCAACGTCACCGTGCAGTACCGCATGCAGTAGAGATCTTTCCTGGGAGTTGTCGGCACAAAGCGGGTGTGTCATCCCGAGTCCGCTTGCCGAAGGCAAAGCGGTGCGAGGCCTGCCTGCCGCAGGCAGGGATCTGCTTTATTCCTGAAACTTGAAAAACATGAGGTTAATATTTATGACTCCTGCTACCGTCGCAGACACGAACACCGTCTCGCTCGTCAACATCTCCACGGAAAAATGGCCGCCGCGCCAGCGCACCTACTTCGGCTCACTCCAGGTGCGCTCGCCCGAACCCGGCGAAGCCTACGCCGTCACTCCCATTCATGCGTGCACCGGCATCATGGATCTCGGCGACAAGCGCACCATGCCCATTCAGATTTCCGCGCGCGAAATTGCCGAAGATCTCGCGCGCGAACTCAACGGCGATTCCGGGGAAGGCAGCTTTCACGGCGTTTTCGTGGCCACCGGTTCCGAGCCGACCGAAGCGGAACTCGTCGATGCGCGCCGCCGCCTCGTGGAGTTTCAGCGCCGCCTGGTCGCCGCCGCCGATCTCGAATGGGAGCGCACGAAAAACCCAATGTTTATCACCGACCTCGAACGCCGCGCCGCGCGCCAGCTCGGCCTGGAAAAGCCCTGGCTCTACGATCCCAAGCCGCTTGCGGAATGCCCGGTTTGCGCGGAAAAAATCAAGGCAAGTGTCGCCGTCTGCAAATCCTGTGGCGCAATTCTCGATCGCGAGAAAGCCGCGCAGTACGGTCTGGTTGCTGGCGCAAGGCCGCGTCGCGCCACGCCTCCAGTGAACGATGGGGCAGGGAAGTCCGAAGACCAAGTGGGGAAGCCGCCCCAGTAGCACAGGCACTCTTGCGTGTGCGCCTCTTCAGCATGGGGCCGGGCCATTAATTGTCGCGCAAGCCCTCGCCCGCTGCCTGCCAGAAGCCGTGCCGAGCGGGTGCCACCACTCAAACGTGACCCATAGGGTGGCGCCTGCCTTCAGCAGGCAGGCAGGCTTGCCCGCTAGGCGGGTGCAGCTTTTCTCGTGCTTTTCAAGAGGGAAGAGCCAAACCATAAAAAATCAGGGCGGCGCTTTCGCGCCGCCCAAAGTCAACATGCACTGTGCACGCTGGCCAAGCGAGTTGCCCGACAGCATACGATGCATCCTCTCTAATTGCAACATCAAATAATCCATCGGCCTGCAGGAACGTACTCGATCCTGGGGAGGCAACTCTTGGGAATGCACTGACCAGGAGCTATCTCATAGATGAGGGCACCGGGGGTCGGAGCCTGCCTGCCGCAGGCAAGCTTCAGCTCCGACAATAAGGTGAAGAAAAAAAGGCTGAAGCAGAAACTGAGCTTTGGCCTCTGAGGAAATGGTTTTGTCCCCTTTACTCCTATTTATGAGATGGCTTAGCTTTGTTGACGTCATGCCCCCAAGGGCGCGCGACCAAACATGTCATCCCGAATCCCCGCGGTTTTTGCGGGGTGAGGGATCTGCTTTTCGGCCTTCGCGATATCCGGGGCGGGTATTTCACTAGAGCCAGTTGACTGATGACTTCTAGATTCTCGTCAGGCTGGTGGTTACCTCTTCGTTTGGTTGCTGGAGATGGTCGCGGATCTTTCATATTTCTCCTGCTTTTACTTAAAACTGAAAACTTACAACTGAGAACTTCCTCATGTCCACCGCTGGCTCCCTTGACGCTCCCATCGAGATTTTTGGCGGCCTCGTCACCGATATGTCTCCCGCCGACTTGCCGCACGGCGTCTCGCCTGATTGCCAGGATGTAGTTTTCAGCAATGGCGGTGTGGCCACGCGTCCCGGCATGCAGGCGCTCTTCGGCCCGCTCGCGGGGAATCCCACCGTCAACTATGTCAAGACTTACGAAACTCTGAATGCCACGCTGCGCACCATGGCGCTCGATTCCAACGGCATCCTCTACAAAGAAACCACGCCCGGCACGCTCGCGAGCATCGCCTCCGGCCTCGCTGCCAACGCTTACGCCAACTCCACTACACTTTTCG
>DASSQB010000163.1:0-3447 GCA_035702725.1 Terriglobales bacterium
GCAACAATCCACTCAGGCGCAGCCATTCCAGCAATCAGCGCTGCAGCAGCAGGCCCTCAAGGCGCTGATAGAACACGCCGGGGAAGAAACTTCTCGTTTTCTGGAGCAATTTTCAGATGTGAAATGCACCGAAGTGGTCACCCAGGAAAAACTGGATGCCAAAGGGAAAGTCGAAGCCCGGCAGGAGAGCACCTTCGACTACCTGACCATTCTGACCACAGCGGGGGGAAGTTTGAACCTGAGCGAGTCACGGCTGCCGGTAAAGCAGGGCAAGAAAGTGGACAAAAGCGTTCCGCTGCTGGTGAGCAATGGCTTCGCCACGCTGTTCCTGGTCTTCCATCCTTACGACCAGGGCAGCTTTCAGTTCACGGCGCTGGGCGATGACGCGATCGCCGGGCGCCAGCTGGCGCGCGTGGGCTTCCGGCACATTCCCGGCACGCGCTCGCCCATGGCCCTGGTGCTGCGCGGGCGCGAGTATCCGCTGGACCTCGCCGGTACGGCCTGGATTGACCCTTCCAGCGGCGCCATTACCAAGATCACCGCCGGCCTGGAAAACGGCCTGCTTGATCTTGGCCTGCAGGAATTGCAGTCAGAAGTGGAATTTGCTCCCGTATCTTTCCGCAATGTTGCGGAAGCCTCCTGGTTCCCAGTGGTAGCCACCATTGACGTGGAAACGCCCAAGCAGCACTGGCGAAACGTGCACCGCTTCACCGACTACAAGCGTTTCTCCGTCAGCACCGAGGAGGCGGTTTCAAGCAAACCATGAATGCGAATGCCACTATCGCCACTTCCGCTTTGCCGGCGCAGCGGCAGCGAAGCGGATTTCGATTTTTGCTGATTGGCGGCTACTGCCTGGCGGGAACGCTGTTTCTGGCGCTCTCCTTGTATGGGTTCGACTACTACACGCTGGGCGCAGCGCAGCGCCCGCTTTCTCCCAAGTACGACCTGCTGAAGCCGAGCGGGGCGATCGGACTGAAGCTGGGCATTCTGGGCCTGGCCATGTTCTTCGCCATCTTCCTTTATCCCATCCGCAAGCGCTGGAAATGGCTGTCGCGGCAGGGCAGCGCCAGGAACTGGCTCGACGCACACGTGCTGCTGGGGTTGACGGCGCCCCTGGTCATCGCCTTCCACGCCTCCTTCAAGTTCCGCGGCATCGCCGGCATGGCCTTCTGGATCATGGCAGCGGTGGCGCTGAGCGGCGTAGTGGGCCGCTATCTCTATGCTCAGATTCCGCGCAGTTTGAGCACAGCCGAACTTTCGCTGAAGGAATCGCAGGAACTGCAGGAAAAGCTTACGCGCCAGCTGGCAGTGCAGAGACTGATCTCGCCTGAGCAACTGCGGCCGCTTTTCCGTCTCCCCAGCCCGCAGCGGGTGAACGAACTGCCGGTCCTGGTGGCGCTGGTTTACATGCTGGCGCTCGATTTTGCGCGGCCGTTCCATGTAGCTCGCCTGCGGCAACGGGCGCTGGGATGGGGCGGGGCCTTCTCCACCCTGGGCGGTCTGCTGCCCAGCGGCCATGCGGGAGTGGAGGGCGTAATTCATATTGCACGCGAGCAAGCCGCGCTCTCCAAGCGAATCCTGTTTCTTTCACGCTCGCAGCAGGTGTTTCATTTATGGCACGTGGTGCACCGGCCATTCAGCTATTCTTTTGCCGTGCTGGCCTGCATTCATGTTGGGGTAGTTCTGCTGCTGGGATACATGTGAGGGCCGCGCCATGGGAAACATATTTGCATTTCTGATTGCCGTGCTGGTCACGCTGTTCTTCATGCGTGGTTATCTGCTCAAACTGGCTAAGAGGGAGGAGCGGGCGCGTGACGCGGCTGAGAAGGGCAAGCTCTTTTCCGAAGGCCCCAAGGCGCAGCACCCGCACATCGACACGGCCTGGTGCATCGGCTGCGCCACCTGCACCTCGGTATGCCCGGAAGGCGATGTGCTGGGCATGGTCGGAGGCAAGGCGGCCATTATTAACGGCTACAAGTGCATCGGACATGGCCTGTGCGCCGACGCGTGCCCCGTGGGCGCCATCACCATGGTGATGGCCAGCCCCAGCATTGGGGCGGACATGCCTTTCCTCACGCCGGAGTACGAGACCAGCATTCGCAACCTGTTTGTGGTTGGCGAACTGGGCGGGCTGGCGCTGATCAAAAACGCGGTGAACCAGGGTCGCGCCTGCGTGGACACCATCGTTAGCCGCCTCAACATGACGGCGCAGTCCATCGCCGGGATTTACGACGTGCTCATTGTGGGGGCCGGCCCGGCGGGTATCAGCGCATCACTGCGGGCCATCGAGCACAAGCTCAACTATGTGACTGTCGAACAGGATGAAGTGGGCGGCACCGTGGCGAAGTATCCGCGCCAGAAGCTGGTGATGACCAGCCCGGTGGAATTTCCCATGTACGGCAAGTTCAAGAGCACGGAGCTGTCAAAGGAAAAGCTGCTGGCGTTCTGGGACAAGGTTCTGCATCGCGCCGACTTTAAAATTCACAGCGGCGAAAAAGTGGAAGACATCAAGCCAGGTACGGATGGCATTTTCACGGTCGTGACCAGCAAGGCCCTGTACCGCACTCGGGCTGTGGTGCTGGCCCTGGGCCGAACCGGCACGCCGCGCAAGCTGGGAGTCAAGGGGGAAGAGTTGCCCAAAGTGATGTACCGGCTGCTCGAGGCCGACCATTACATCAATAAGAAAATCCTGGTAGTTGGCGGCGGGGATAGCGCTGTGGAAGCGGCCATGGGGCTGGCGCACCAGAAGGGCAACGAGGTCACGCTTTCCTATCGCGGGGAGCAGTTCAGCCGGATCAAGGAGCGCAACACGCAGCGCCTGGGGGAATGCGCCCGCAGCGGCAAGGTCAAAGTGATGCTGAGCTCAAACGTGAAGGAGATCCGTGAGGGTTCAGTGCTGCTTGACGTGAAGGGCGAGCTGCGCGAATTGGCCAACGATTTCGTGTGGGTGTTCGCCGGGGGCACGCCGCCTTACGATTTCCTCAGGAAGATTGGAGTGCAGTTTGGGGCGCGTGATTTGACGCTGGAAGCCAGCAACGAGGCAAAGCAGGCGGCAGCGTTCAAGAGCCAAGTCAATATGAGCCTCCGGGCTGAGGCCGCGTTTAACCGCGGATAGCGGTCAGGATTCTCCGCGGTGAGGTGACACGTCCTACCCAGCGCGACAAGAGACGTTGCAGGCAACGTCTCTACCACAGCGCGTCTTGCTCCGCACAATCTCACTGTTCGCTAGCGGCGGAACTTGTTCGGTCTCGGTCGCGAACCCGGCCATGTCACAGCCCGGCTCCGTATACTGGAATCACTGCCCCAGTCACGTCCTTAGCCTGGTCGCTGGCGAGCCACACAATCAGGTTGGCTATGGTGGCGGGCTGCACCCATGTCGAAAAGTCGGCGTGAGGATCGGATTGCCGGTTGGCGGGCGTATCCATGGTTCCGGGCAGAATCACATTG
>DASSQB010000164.1:0-7546 GCA_035702725.1 Terriglobales bacterium
GGCCGTGCTCAGCCGGCGGGAATTCCGCTTTGTACGCCCGCCCAGTTGGTGGGACCTGATGTGGGCCCGCGTGTGGCGATGGATTGGCCGGCAGCTGGAGAGGTTAATCGGCCGCCTGCATCTGAAGCCGGCGGTGAGCAATGTCCTCTCCTGGATACTGTTGAGCGTGGCGTTTCTCCTGCTGGCGTTGATACTGTGGAGGAACTTGCGGCGAGCTTCGCGCAGCATGACGCGCCTGGGCCTGCAGGCGCCCACCTCCAATGCATGGGGCTGGCGGCAGTGGGCGGATGCTGCCCGGGCCGCTTTTGCCGGGCAGCGCTATCGTGACGCGGTTCATTGCTGTTACTGGGCCGCTGTATTTCGCCTGGAGCAGATGGGCGTCTGGCGACTGGATGATTCACGTACTCCCCGCGAATATTTGCGCCTGCTGCCGCGCGATTCCCAGCACCGCCAAACCCTGACAAGTTTGACTCGCAGCTTCGAAATGGCGTGGTACGGATACCGGCCGGTCACCCCAGAGCAGGCGGAATCTACCCTGCGTGAATTGGAGAACCTGGAATGCAACTCGCCCTCGATAGCGGCGACCGCAAGCTACTGATCGGCGCCGCGGCCATCGTGCTGGCGCTCGCCATCACCGCGGCGCTGGTGGGCACGGAGGGTCCGAGCCCGTCAGGTTATCCCTCCAGTTATTCGGCGGCTTCCGACGGCGGCAAAGCCGCCTTTCTCACCCTGCAGGGCCTGGGCTATAGAACGGAGCGCTGGCTGGATCCTCCGCAGGCACTGAATGCCAGGGATACCCTGCTCATTCTTGCCGATCCGATCATCCCTCCCAGCAAGGACGAGCGAGAGGCCCTGCGCAAGTACGTGGAGTCCGGTGGAAAGGTGCTGGCTACGGGGATGAGGGCCGACATGGTCTTGCCCGAGGCCTCTGCCGGCGCCAACGACACGCTGGCCGTGGAGTGGAAAGATTTTCCTGCTTTATTTCCAGGAGCGCTTACACGTGGCGCCGCCAGCATCACCCTGGTCCCACTGGCAAAATGGACTGGCACGGGCGCGCGTTACGTTCCGCTTTATGGGACTGCCGAAGCACCGGTGGCAGTCGTTTATCAGCTGGGGCGCGGCCAAATACTGTGGCTGGCTGCTTCCACGCCTTTGACGAACGCGGGCATTCAGCGCGCCGGCAACCTGGAGCTGCTGCTGAACTTCGCCGGCTCGCCGCAGCGCACGCGCATCTTCTGGGATGAATACTTCCATGGGCAGGGACGCTCGCTGGCCGACTATTTCGCCCGCACGCCGCTGCCGTGGGCCTTGGCACAGTTGGGAGTGCTGCTGGCGCTGGCGCTGCTGGCATTTTCGCGGCGCAGCGGCCCGGTACATCCCCTGCCGCGGGAATCGCGGCTCTCATCGCTGGAATTCATTGATACCCTGGGCGGGCTCTATCAGCGGGCACACGCCGCGCGTGGCGCGGTGGAGGTCGCTTACCAGCGTTTCCGCTTCTTGCTCGCAAAGCGCTTAGCCATGCCCTTCACCGCAGCGGACGCGGATTTGGAAAAGGCGACTCAGCAGCGCCTTTCGCCCGCGCCTGGCCTGCTCGACACGTTGCAGCGCTGCCGCGCAGCGCAGGATGACCTGGATTTAGCGGACAGCAAGGCGCTGGAAATGGTGCAGAGCCTGCACCATTTCAGCGAGGTGCTTTCATTACAGAAAGTGGGAGAACGGGGATGGAAAAAGTAAGCAGCCTGGCCGAGCAGGCCCGCGCTCAACTGGGCAAGGTGCTGGTTGGGCAGGATGAGCTCATCCAACAACTGCTGGTGGTGGTGTTATGCCGCGGCCACGCCCTGATTGAGGGTGTGCCCGGCCTGGCCAAAACGCTGGCCGTCAAGGCGCTGGCCAAGGTGCTGCAACTGGAATTTCAGCGCGTGCAGTGCACGCCTGACCTGATGCCCGCCGACGTGATTGGCGGCAACATCTTCAACAGCGCCACCGGCAGCTTCAACCTGCACCGCGGACCGCTGTTCACTGACCTGCTGCTGGTGGACGAAATTAACCGTACGCCGCCGCGCACGCAGTCGGCTCTGCTGGAGTCCATGGAGGAGGCGCAGGTCACCATTGACGGCGCGCGTCACCAGCTTTCCGATTTCTTTACCGTGTTTGCCACCCAGAATCCTATTGAGTTCGAAGGTACTTATCCGCTGCCTGAGGCTCAACTGGACCGCTTCCTGCTTAAGGTTCGCGTCGGCTACCCATCTGGAGAAGAAGAGATTGCGATTCTGGAACGCTATCAGGCGGGCTTCGACGCGCGCCAGCTGGAGCGCATGGAGCTGCAAGCGGTGGGAGTGGAAGCCCTGCGCGAGGCGCGCGCGGCGGTGAGCTCAGTGCAAGTGGAGCCGGGAATCTTCCGTTACGTGAGCGATCTGGTGCGGCGCAGCCGCGATTGGCCATCCCTCAGCCTCGGCGCCAGCCCGCGCGCCGGGCTCAGCCTGCTGCTGGCCGCCAAGGCGATTGCCGCTATGGATGGCCGCGACTACCTTGTGCCCGACGATGTTAAGCAAATCGCCCCTGCCGTGCTTCGCCATCGCGTGGTGCTCAAGCCGGAGGCTGATCTGGAAGGCGTCAGCGCCGAGCAGGTGGTGCGCGATCTACTGGCTGCGGTTGAGGTTCCTAAATAATGCTGGCCAGCCTGGTTCCGGAACCCCGCATAGCAGTGGCGCGCAGCTGGCGCCGCTGGGGGTTCGGCATCGGGCCGCGCCTGGTGCTGCTGCTTCTGGTCGGACTTCTCTGGCTGCTGCCCGCCTGGTGGTACCGCCGCGCTCTTTACGGCCTGCTGGCGTGGGATGTGCTTCTGCTGGCTGTATTCGCTTGGGACTTAAGGCGCCTGCAACGCGCCCGGCCCGAGGCCAGCCGCATCTGGACTGCTGCGCCCGCGCTCTCTACCGGGGCTGAAATTCGCCTTGAGCTAAGAACTCTAGGGGAAATCTTCTATACCACAGCACAGGACGACGTTCCCGCCAGCTTGCGCCATACGCCTCCTACCCTGCAATTCGAGACCGACCGCTGGGGCGAAGCGCGCGCCGGCTATCAGATTGAACCTTTGCAGCGCGGCGACGTGCAACTCGGCCCCTTGTTTCTGCACTGCCAGAGCCGGTGGCGCATCGCGGAATGCTGGCTGCGTGCCGACCTGGCGCAAACTGTCCGCATTTACCCCAACCTGGGCGAGGCCAAGCGGCACATGCTTTACCTGCTACGCAGCCGCCAGATCGAACTGGAACGGCGGCTGACACGGCGCCGGGGCCTGGGCAGGGAGTTTGAGAGCCTGCGCGACTACCGCGACGGCGATGAGCTCCGCGATGTGTGCTGGACCGCAACCGCGCGGCGCGGCAAGCTGATTACGCGGCAATTTCAGATCGAACGCAGTCAGGCGGTGTGCCTGGTGGTGGACGCAGGCCGCCTGCTGCGGGCGAAAGTGGGCAAACTGCAGAAACTCGATTTCAGCGTCAATGCCGCCCTCACCCTGGCGCACGTAGCCCAGTATTCCGGGGACCGCGTGGCCCTGCTGGCCTATGGCCGGCGGGTGCAGCAGCAGTTGCCGCCGGGTCGAGGCAGCCCGCACACGCGCGCCATGGTGGAGCAGCTGAGCCTGGTTCGTTCCGAGGTGGCGGAGGCGGACCACGCCCGCGCCGCCCGCGTGCTGCTGACCATGCAGAAGCGCCGCAGCCTGGTGGTGTGGATCACCGATTTGGCGGAGACCGTCATGACCCCGGATGTGATTCAGGCAGCGCTGCAGGTTGCCAGACGTCACCTGCTGCTCTTCATCACCTTCTCCGAGCCGCAGGTGATGGAACTTTTGGCGCGAGCGCCGGAAACTCCGCTCAACATGTATCGCGTGATGGCGGCCCAGGAGATGGCGCAGCGCCGCGAGTTGCTGCTGCGTCGCTTGCGTGAGCAGGGGGCATTCGCCCTCGAAATGCCGCCCGACCAGGTTTCCACCGCAGTCGTGAACCACTACCTGGAAATTAAGGATAGAGGACTGCTTTAATTCGAACCTTTGATCCTTTCGGAGCCGCTCTTAGGCGTCATGCTGAAGGCCTTCAGGCCTGAAGCATCTGGCATGGAGCGCCTTGATTTTTTGCACTGACCGCGAGATCCTTCGGCGCTAAAGCGCCTCTGGATGACGCCTTCCAGGAGGGCGTCGCGGGCGCGGGCGCCCGCGCAACAAAATGAGTCACCGGTAACTGCCGGCACCCGCAGATGTGACCTGTTCCTCTTCAAGATGGGGTTCCTCATCTGCCGTTGAAAACAGGTACAGCACGAGCGCCGTTCCCAGCGCCGCACCGAGTGCGAATTTCAGCGGCACCGGAAAATTGGAGGGCGAGAGATAACCTTCAATGAAGCCGGCAACCACCAGCATGGGAATCACGCCCAGCACCAGGCGCACGGCTCGGCCGCCGGCCTCAGTCAGCGAGTCCCGCCGCGGCAAGCTTCCGGGGAATAGCAGCCCGCGAGCCAGCAGCAACCCGGCGCCGCCAGCGATGAAGATGGCAGGCAACTCCAGCACCCCGTGCGGCGCAACGAAACTCCACAGCTGGCTGCTCATGCCCGCCTGCCAGCAGGCGGTGCCGATCACTCCGAGCAGCAGACCGTTGAAGAACAGCATATAGATCGTGCCCAGGCCGGCCGCGATCCCGCTGGCGAAGGTGGCCAGCGCCACGGTGATATTGTTGGTCAGGATGAAGCTGGAGGCCAGCGGCTTGATGGAGACCACCGATTGCGTCCACATGTGGTGCTGCTCGATGGTGTCAATCATCCTCCCGCCCAGGAAATAGCGCTCAAAGCCGGGGTCGGAAAAGCACAACGCCATGCCGGCAATGGCCGCCCCCAGAAAGATCAGGAACGCGGTGAGGGGATAAACCAGGTTCTGGCGAAATAGGCGGGGATAAGTGAAGCGGAAGAATTGTACAATGCCCGCGGCATTGGTCTTGCGCCCCATGTAGATGAGGTTATGGGCGCGGCCCAGCAACTGGTTCAGGTAAGCGGAAATCTGCCGGCTGGCAGGGTCTTCGCGCACGGTGGAGAGGTCGGAAGCGATCTGGCGGTAGAGCAGGCCCAGTTCCTGCAATTCGGAGCGACTGAGCCGCCGAACGCCGCGCCGCCCCGACTGTTCTACCAACGCTTCCAGACGGCGCCAGTAGGGCTGTCGTTTTTCCAGCCAATGCGTGGAGATCACGGGTGTACTCGCCGGACAAGCTTACCATTGAAACTCCGGAACAGATCCCGCTGGAATTTCCTCTGGCGGGGATTGGCAGCCGCTTTCTGGCCATCGCCCTGGACACGCTAATCCAGGCGCTGGGCTTCCTCCTGATCGTTTTCATCGCGGAAATACTCCTGCCTACGGCCGCGCGTTTTACGCCCCGCGCCTTGACTTGGGCGGCTGCCATCTTTTTTCTCTGTGTGTTTGTCCTCTACTCCGGCTACTACGCGCTGTTTGAAATTTTCTGGAATGGACAAACTCCGGGCAAGCGCCTGGTGCGAGTGCGGGTGATCAGCGATTCGGGACGGCCGATCACGGTCTACGAGGCCGTTGTGCGCAACCTGCTGCGCATCGTAGACCAGCTTCCTGGGCTGTACGTGGTGGGCATTATTTCCGTTTTCCTGACGGCGCGGAACAAGCGCCTGGGCGATATCGTGGCCGGTACGGTCGTGGTGCACGAAAAAGCCATGCAGGAGAGCCAGCCGGATTTTGCAGGTGCGGCTTCCACCGCGCCTTCTCCGGGCCCGCAGATTACCGCTGAGGAACTCGAGCTGATTGAGCGTTTTCTGCAGCGGCGCTACGACTTGAGCCCCGAGGTGCGCCGGCAGAACGCCGAGCAAATTGCCGCTCGCCTCAGCGCCCGCCTGGGCGCGGCGCAAGACGGGGCCGCCAGCCCGGAGGATTACCTGGAAACCCTGGCTCGCCAGAAGCGGGACAGCGCCGGCCTCAGCCGCTGACGGGAATAGTAGCGCCCGCGTCGCCATTCCCCGTGCGCTTGGCTGGTTTGACCAGGCTGCGTGTACGGCGGGCGTTCAATCGCGACCAAGGCAGACATAACGACGCATTTCGCCCTGCACGGTTGATTCGGTTTGTATCAGGGCACGTCTTCACGGCATGTCCTAATACCAACCTCATATTGGTGATCAGTTTGTGTTCGTGGCCTCCACAGGAAGCGCCGGAGGCGCGACATAGTAAAGCCCAGGACGGCAGTCCTGGGAAATGTCTTCGCTGGCGGAACGTCAACTTCATGCAATCCGCTCTGCCTCGCCAGCCGGTTCACTTCCGCCACATCCTGCTGTTGAATCTTCTGCCACGAATCCAGCAGGGCCTGTAGCGAGCGCCCGGTCTCCTCGAAAAGGGCATGGGACTGCGCGGTGGGAGCGGTATCGGCGCTTTCCACCGCGTTGAGTAACGCGGCGAGCGTGCCATTCACCGTTGCCAGCGTGGCCGCCCCGCCGGGAATCGGGCTGCTGCCGACGAGCGCTGCCAGCTTGCTATCCAAGGTGTTTGCTGCCGCTGCCGGTTTAGCCATGCGCGGCTTGCCCGCTGTTTCCTTCCGCACTTGGTCTAACTGCTTCCGCAACGCCGAAATCTGGTTGTACGCGCCCATGTCTTTCGTCACGGCATCGGTAATCTGCAGCTCTAACTGGAGTTGGCGCCCGAGGTCGGCCGATGAAGTTGAAACCCGCGGGTCTTCTTTGACTTCCAGCGGCTGACGGTAAGTCTTGCCGTCTGCCATGAGCCTAACCTCGTATTTTCCCGGCAACACCAGCGGACCGCGCGGCGCCACGGGAGTTTCGCCCACCACCGCTGCCATGCTGTATTCGTGGAACAGCCATTGCGGCGTGGGATAGCGCAAATCCCAAACAAATCTGTGTTCGCCCGCGTTCTGGCTCAGGGTGTGCGGCACTTCCACCCAATAAGGCGGAAATGCAAGCTGGGAAAAGTCCACCGGCGGTGGCGCATCGCTGCTGGAAAAGCGGCGCACAACATTTCCCTGCGCGTCCGCAATTTCCAAAACCACAGGCGCAGCGGCCGCAGCCTTCAGGTAGTAGTCAAAGATCGCGCCCTCGGGCGGATTCTGCCCGGCAGGCATTTCCGGCGGCAGGGGAGTGTCGCGATTCTGGTTGCCGCGCACGCGCAGCGCCACGGCTGGAGGGAAGAGATGTGCGTCGGCACTGGCCGCATCTGGGCCCAGCTGGCGCAGCGGCGCAATGTCATCCAGAATCCAGAACGACCGGCCATGCGTGGCCACCACCAGGTCATTGCCGCGGACCACCAGGTCGTGAATGGGCGCCGCCGGCAGGTTCAACTGCAGCGGTTGCCAATTCCCGCCATCGTCAAAGGAAACGTAGACGCCGGTTTCCGTTCCTGCAAACAGCAGACCTTCGCGTTCCGGATCTTGGCGCACGGCATGAACATAGGCGGTATCGGCAATGCCGTTGCTGATCTGCGTCCAGGTCTTGCCGTAGTCGCGGGTGCGGTAGATGTAGGGACGGAAGTCGTCCACCCGGTGCC
>DASSQB010000165.1:0-5508 GCA_035702725.1 Terriglobales bacterium
CTCAAGTTGAATCCCGTGATGTGAGGCGGCATCTGGACTGGTTGCTTGAACAGATTGTGGCAGCGCAAGAGGTACTGCGTAGGATGCAATCTGAGCCGGACCTCTGGATGGATGTGTTTTGCTATTGGCGTTCGACGCACGGGCAAGGTGGCCCGATGCTCAGTCCCAAGCAAATGCAACGACTTGCCGAACTCGACCTCACCATCGGTTTTGACTGCTATTAAAGGTCATTGTTGATAAATCCGCTTCACATTCATTATACCCAGCTCTTTGCCCCAGAACTGGTGCAGAGGGGATAATGTACGTGAAGGTCCTGTTATCGCTCGTTGATGTCCAGGGTCACGACCTGATTGCTTTCCAGAGTTTCCTGCCCAGCAGCAAAGGCAAGCGCGGGGCGACCCTCAGCCAGAACCGTGACCAGAACACCAGCCATTCCCCGACGAGCGCAACGAGCAAGCGCCAACTTGGGCGGAAATCGCTAGGTTTGTGGACGAAGTATTTGACTGTGGTCCCATGACTCGCCACGGACAGCTTCGGTTTGTAGCGAAGCGTGGTGAGTCGGGGCATCGCGTCGCCCACGCGGCAGTATTGAGGCTCGACCAAAAAGCATTTTCCATCCCTGAAGTACTCAACCCAAGCGTGACCGTCCCCGTACCGGCCAGATGACCCGCCAACGAAGCGTGCGTCGTAACCTAACGAGAGAAGCTGTCGCCATGTCCAGAGTGAAACATCCACACAGCCGCCCTTCTTCAAACGCTCAAACTCTTCGGGCGGTTGCCAGTGGTCCTTACCGAACAGGTCTTGCGCGGAAACCATGTGACAGCTCCCAAGAAACTGCCTTATGTCGCGAATAGACTTGCAGTTTACGGTCAGTGGATGGGCAATGTAGCGACCCATGGGAAGGGCCGAATGGGGAGCTTCACGTTGAAAGAATGATGACGATACCTGTCTCCCCGCGCCATCGTAGGCCGCTGGAATCGTTTCTGCGATCATGAAACTCGCATTCTCTCACAAACGTGCGCGGGCCGGGCGTCTTGTCGTTCTTGAGGCGGCTGGAGCTGTAATTGTTGATAAATCCGCTTCACTTACATTGAGATTGCCATCTGCCTTGAAAACAGTGCAGAATTTGTAATGTATGTGAAGGCCTGTTATCGACAACTGTGGGCCGACATGATATTCACCGGGCTGATGCTTTCACAGAAGTTGCGTGCTGTCGTCGTGACACTTGCGCTGCTCGGTTGCTCCGGCTGCTCGACACATGTTTCACCGGGCAAAGTCTCCGGCACATACATTGCGTCGTACCCGTTTGGGAGGGCGAGGTTGGTCTTACACCCCAATAGCACCTTCGTTCAGACAGTGGAGGTCAGCGGTCAGCCTCCGGTGACGGTTCGAGGGTCGTGGAGCTTCGATTCCACGAACAGCAAAATAGCCCTTCACGGCCTGATGCCCGTCGTGGATTCTTTTGGACATCTGAAAGAGAATTGGCAAGAGGTTGACAATTTCGATGAGCAACCAGTCGAACGCCTCTGGTTCAGGATTGAAATCGAGACGAACGAATCGTACGGATACGTCAAGCAGTGACGGACTGGGAGTTCGCTCTGCCTAATTATCGTGAAATCCGCTTCACATTCATTATGCCCCCGGCTCGCGCTGCCCCCTACTCTTGTCCGGCAGGCGCTACTGCCCCCCGCCCGCACGCCCCCGGCCCTGCAGGCGTCGCACAGACGCAGGCCGGGTGCCCAGCCCCCCGCTCCACCCAGGCGCCCGCCCAGCGCGCCCAGGATGTATTCACTGGTTACTCCGAGGTGTTTACTTCGGAGTTACGGGCGCAAGAGTGCCCATCCTGCTTCCTATCCCCCGTAATTAATTACGTCTCTGCCGGTACCTGACTGCAGCTGCCGAACGCCCAGTGGTCGCCCTCAACGTCCCACACCCTGAAAGGGCTCGCCTGCGGGAATAAACGTTACCGGGATGCGAGGGAATAGCCCGCGCAGCCAGCGCGCGCAATACTCCATTCCCGATTCCTCCGACACTTCGTGGCCCAGCAGAATGAGCGCCTTCGCCCGGCCCTCAGCGGCGGCATCGCGCACATACTCCACCGTCTCCCATTCCCGCGCCTCGCCTGCCACCAGCACCTGCACGTCATCGCGTTCCAGTTCCTTGATTTCCTTGTTCTCGCCCGAGGCTCCCGGAAGGTAGGCCACCTCGGTCACCCGCAGGCCGGGATCGCCCACAATTCGTATGATTCGTGAATTCAGCCTGGCCTGCAGCTCCGCCGCCAGCTGTTCCACCGTGGTCGGCGGAAGAGTGAAGGCATTTTCCTCATAAGGCCGGCGAAATTTCTCCCAGCCCACCGATTGGGTGAAGCCTTCAATGATTCCATCGGGCTTGCGCCAGTGCCACTGGTCGTGGAAACGCCAGATCACCAGGTGGTGCTCGCGAATATAGGCCATCTTCTGTTCAAACACCGGATCGCCCTTCAGGAAGGCAGTCTCGTCGAGGTGGTTATAGAACGTGGGCTCGTGGGTGATGATCAGGTTAGCGCCCGAAGCTACCGCTTCCTGCAGTACACCATAGGTGGCCAGAAACGTGGTGGCGATGCCGGTAACCGTGGTCTCCGGATCGCCGGCCTTGAAGGTGTCTACCGTGTTGGGGTCTACCGGGGCTCCAATCTGGAGCCTGATTTTTTCGATCACCTGACGGGCGGTCAACGGCTTCTGCGCCCATGCCGGCCAGGCAGAGGCCATAACCACAGCCAGGATCAGCGCCGGGCTTCGTCGTTCAAATAAGGAACACATGGAGGGCATTGTAGCGAAGCGGCGCCGCGAAGCGGCAATAGAATGTCCCCGGAGCTAAACAAACGATCAGGTGAAGGCTAAATAAGTTGAAGCCTAAGAATAATAGTCTGGGCGAATGTAAAGGGGTGTTGATACCGTCGTGGATCCCTGGCGACGAATCTGGGTTCGGAAGGGCACGGCTTCAGCCGTGCCGAAAACCCGCGTACTCGGCTGGCTTTAGCCGCTGAGGGACGTCGTCCAGAATTGATGCGGGGTAGGCAGAGCCGAAAGGATAGAGGTGCGGCCCTTGACACAATCCTGCCCTGACTGGGTTAAGACGAACATACTCCCGACAACGCTCGTAGTCCGCAGAATCACGAACTCTGTGATCGGTAAAGCCCTTTTGCCAGATCTCAAACGTCGAGCCCAGTTCGTGACTTGCCCGGTACGATAATCCTCCCTTTAGGAACTGAACCGCTCTTTCCAGTGGCAGCTCAAGAGGCGTAATTAGTAAGTGGAAGTGGTCGGGCATAAGGACGAAATCGTGTAACAGGTATTTACCCTTCGACCGGTACTCATAGAGTGTTTCCAGAAAGAGCCTTGCCCAGAGCTCCGATCTGAAAAGGGCTCTTCTCTCCCAAGTAGCGGATGTAACGAAATAAGTACCGAAATTATGAACCCTTTTGGGTTTCACCACTACCCTCCGCGGCTAAAGCCTATGCTATTGGTGCGATTGCGGCTCGGCTGAAGCCGAGCCCTTCCGAAACCGGCACGGGCATTGTTTGCTGTATATACCTTATCCGTTGGGTGCCGGTGGCTCAGTGACTCCAGCCACGCAGGGCCGTGACATCCAATTGTGGGAGTGTAGGAGTCCCCGGTCAGGGAATAGCCGTGCGCTTGCCGTAACCTTTTTCCCGCCTCAACGGTTAATCTCTATGAGGCAGGGAACACCCGCCGGGGAGAAGCGTTGAAGGCTCCCAAACTGGAAGCCGAGGACGAGCGCCAGCTTATCGAGGCGGCGCAGCGCGACGCCAGCCGCTTCGCCGAGCTCTACGAGCGCAACTTCGAGCGCGTCTACGCGTTCGTGGTCCGCCGCGTGCGCAACCGCGCCGAGGCCGAGGACGTCACCTCCGAGGTCTTTCACCGCGCCCTGGCCAACCTGCGCCGCTTTGAGTGGCGGGACGTGCCTTTCGCCGCCTGGCTTTATCGCATGGCCGCGAATGCCATTGCCGACCGGCGGCAGCAAGCCAGCCGTGAAACCGAGCTGCCTGAGGCCGCCGACGATATCGAAGATCCCGTTGCCATGCGGCAGGTGGAAGAGCGGGCGGCCCTGTTTCGGCTAGTGCAAGAGTTGCCAGCAGATCAGCACCGCGTAGTCATCATGCGTTTTGTGGAGCAGAAGAGCATTCGCGAGATCGCGGGTGAGTTGCGCCGCAGCGAGGGAGCCATTAAGCAGTTGCAGTTTCGCGCTCTGGAAAACCTGCGGGCGCGCATGAGGAGGGCCCATGCCTAAGCGCCCTAAAACCGACCGGCTCGATCAGGCGGTGCAGGCGCTGCTCTCCCCGCCCGACTCGCTGCTGCCGTCGGCTGAAGCCGAACTTGCGCCCCTGGTGAGCGTGGCCGCCGAGTTGCGCGGCCTGCCGCGGGAAGAATTCAAGCAGCAACTGAAATCAGCTTTGCAAAGGAGCTCATCCATGGCGACTCAACCCAAGCCAGAACCGGTCAGCTACATTCGCGAAGGCTTCCACACCATCACCCCCTATGTCATCGTGCAGGGAGCCGCCGAGTTCAGCGACTTTTTGAAGGCGGCGTTCGGCGCCAAAGAACGCCTGCGCGTGCCCCTGCCGGACGGCTCTCTGATGCACGCCGAGGCCGACCTGGGCGGCTACATCGTCGAGTTTGCGGACTCGAACCAGCAGTTCCCGCCCCGGCCCGCCGAGCTCCACATCTATGTGAGCGATGCTGATGCTGTCTACGCCCGCGCCGTGGCTGCCGGGGCAACCTCTGTCTTCCCGCCCGTCAACCAGGACTATGGCGACCGCGAAGCCTACGTGAAGGATAAGTTTGGCAATCAGTGGTATATCGCTACGCCCATCAGCTGGACGCCCCCGGTTGGCGGTCCGCCCGCGGTGCAGCCCGTGCTGCATCCCCGAGGAGCAGACCAACTGATGGACTTCCTTAAGCAGGCTTTTGACGCTGAGATTCTGGGCGACGTTCCCAGGTCGCCCGAAGGCGCCGTCCTGCACGTTACCATGCAGATCGGCGACAACACGCTGGAGATTGGGGACGCCCACGGCCAGTTCGGCACCGTGCCTTGCGCCCTGCACCTCTATGTTCCTGACACCGACGCGGCCTACGAGCGCGCCATGCGTGCCGGGGCCACTTCACTGATGCCACCCACCGACCAGCCTTACGGCGACCGCAGCGCCGGGGTAAGAGATCCCTTGGGCTTTACCTGGTTCCTTGCCACGCATATCCGGGACATCAACTTCCCTCTGCCCATCCGGGGGCTGGATTTCTTTACCATCCGCACCGCGAACCTGGAGCGCGCGCGCCGCTTCTACGTGGACACACTGCAGTTCCCGGTGCGCGATGAGAAGAAGGGCGAATACTTCCGCATGGAGATTGCCGGTGTGCCGGTGTGCGTGGACTACGACGCCGGCTTCGCCGGGGAGCAAGCGAATCAAATCGGAGTCACAGTTTCGCACCTGGGCGTAACCCGCCAAGGGCT
>DASSQB010000166.1:0-4299 GCA_035702725.1 Terriglobales bacterium
TATGGGAAAAGATTGATTCTCAGGCGGTGATTGAAGGCATCAAGCGGCCGGAGGATGGCGCGGTCGCCGTGTTCGAGGGCATTGTGCGCAACCACAGCCGCAACCGGCGCACCCTCTACCTGGATTACGAAGCCTATGAGCCCATGGCGGTTAAAAAGCTGGAGGAATTGGCGGTGCAGGCCTTGGCACAATTCCCGGTCCGGGAAGTTGCCATTGTGCACCGTCTCGGACGGCTGGAGATTGGCGAAACCAGTGTGCTGATTGTAGTGGCGTCCGCGCATCGGGGAGCTGCTTTTGACGCCTGCCGTTGGCTGATTGATACCCTCAAGAAAACCGTTCCCATCTGGAAAAAAGAGCACTTCGAAGACGGCGCCGTGTGGGCCGACGGCGAGCCCTTCCCCGAGAAAATTGTTCGGGCAGGCGATATTTCCATCACGCCAGGGAACAAGCCTGCATCCAAATGAGACGAACCCCTTGCATTTTGGTCTAGGCACGCGCGGCGCTGTCGGTCGTCCGCCCTCGGCTTCCGGCCGGGACGGTAACATTGCGCTATCGGGTGGCCGAATCGGGGTCCTGACGCTAGCCTCCGTCATCCTGCTGACGTCCTGGGGGTTTTCCCAGCAGACAGCCAATCCTCTGGCACAGATGCCGGAAGCGCAAAAGGCACGGCAAAATGCAGCGGAAGGCGGCCAGTCCTCTCCCACATTTCGGGTCAACGTCAAGCTAGTGAACGTTTTTGCCACGGTGGTGGACCAGAACGGGGCTCCGGTGGGTGGGCTGACAAAACAAGACTTCACCCTTCTTGAGGATGATAAGCCTCAGAAAATTGCGGTGTTCAACCGGGAATCGGGCCTTCCGCTTTCCATTGTGCTGGAGGTGGATACCAGCCTGAGCACGCATAAGGACCTGCAACTGGAGCTGCAATCGGCGCGCCGCTTTACCCACACTATCTTGCGGCCAGTAGACGCCCTGGCGCTCTTTCAATTCAGTGAGATCGTGGACGAACTGACGCCTTTCACCGCCGACTTGAGGCGCATTGATAACGCCATTGACCACGTGCACCCGGGCGCAGCCACGGCCATGTACGATGCGCTCTACCTGGGGGCGCGCGCACTGGGACGGCGGCAGGGCCGCAAGGTGATGGTGGTGATTACCGATGGTGGCGACACGGTGAGCACCACCGATTACGCGCAGGCGCTGCGGGCGGCACAGGAAGCCGAAGCCATCGTTTACAGCATTATCGTCGTGCCCATCGAGGCGGATGCCGGCCGCGACACCGGTGGGGAGCACGCGCTGATTCAGATTTCTCATGACACCGGAGGCAAGTATTTTTACGCTGAAGGAATCAATCAGCTGGACGAGGCCTTCCGCAAAATCAGCGACGAACTGCGCACGCAGTACCTTCTGGCCTACTACCCTTCGGAGCGGGTGTCCGATTCCGACTTTCGCCGCATCACGATCGTGGTAAACACGCCGGCGGGCAAGGATTGGACGGTGCGGGCGCGAACCGGGTACTACACGAGCAAGGCGGAATGACAGTTCTCAGTACCTAGTACCCAGTACCTGGTCACAGCGCCGGACGGCTGCTGGCATGCATCGCTGGCATTAACAAGCCAAGCACAATGGGCCGTGTAGAATGATGCCATGTCATTTCGCGTATCTGGAGTTCCGCATCCCTCAAAGAAAGGCAAGGCGCCGCCGCCGGAGGAAACCTATGAGGAAGCCGCTTACCTGAAGAGCCTCGGGGAGAAGCAGAAGCCGGTGATCATCAAACTGCTGGACGGCGAAGTGGTCAAGGGCTGGATCGAGTACTACGACAAGAACATGGTACGGGTGACGCGGGACGGCGCTCCCAACCTATTCATCTTCAAGCACCAGATCATGTACATCGCAGAAGACGCAGCGCGGCGCAAACCCTGATGCCGGAACGGCCGCAATTCGTGCCCGCCATGGCGGAAATTGCCCGCGAGGCGGGCACGCTGCTGATGGGCTATTTCCACCGCCGGGTGAAGGTGGAGTACAAGGGCGACGTGGATCTGGTGACGGAGGCGGACCGCGCCTCCGAAGCGCTGATCACGAAGCGCATTCGCGAGCGCTGGCCCGACCACAACATCCTGGGCGAGGAGGGCACGCGCAGCGAGCAGGGCAGCGAATATCGCTGGTACGTGGATCCGCTCGACGGCACTACCAATTTCGCCCATGGTTTCCCAGTGTTCTGCGTCTCGCTGGCGCTGGAGTACAGGGATGAGCGCGTGGCTGCTGTCATCCTTGATCCCACGCGCGAGGAGATGTTCACCGCCGAGCAGGGCGGCGGGGCTTTTCTGAACGGAAAGCCGATTCACGTCTCCAGCGTGGGCAACCTCGCCGAGTGCCTGGTGGCGACCGGCTTTCCCAGCCACAAGCGGCACAAGAATCCCAACATCTTCTTCTACCACCAGATCACGCTGAAGACTCATGGCGTGCGGCGGGCAGGTTCGGCGGCGCTGGACCTTTGCGACGTGGCCTGTGGGAGATTTGACGGCTTTTGGGAATTCAACCTCAATCCCTGGGACACCGCGGCAGGGGTGCTGATCGTGCAGGAGGCAGGCGGGCAGGTGACCCGCTTCGACGGCCAGCCCTTCCGCATTGACAGCCGCGAGACGCTGGCCTCCAACGGCCGGGTACACGAGGCGCTGCTGCAGGAGTTCCAGGGCATTCTCCGCGGGGAGGGCTTGGAGGAGTTACCGTCAGTGGCGGAGTACGAGCGGGGAAGAAAATAGAATTGAGAATGAAGATTGAAGAATGAAAGCGGAGCGTGGCTGTCGCTCGGTGCTTAATTGGTAACTTGGCTCTTTCTGTTCTGTCATCCCGAGCGAGCGCGAACCGAGCTTGCGAGGCGAGCGCGAGTCGAGGGACCTTGCGCTTCCCCCAGCCTCAATCAGGATCTTACTTTTGCCGTTTTCAATAATTGATTTCGGCCTGAGGGATCAAAAATGCGGAGGTCCTTCGCCGTCGCGCTCCCTCGCCAGGCTCGGTCGCGCTCGGCTCAGGATGACACCTGGTTTGCAGGGGCGCTCCCAGGATTTCATCGGCGGCCACCAGCCATAACCGGGGTAAAATGTAGCTGTTCTTCAGCCCGTCTCCGGAGGTGAGCCCATGCGGCGAATCCTGTCCCTGGTAGTTCTGGCCTTTCTGGTTCCCGTAATCCATGCCCAGGAGAAGCCGGCGCCGGTGCGCATCTGCGTAGGCACGCTGGAAAACACGTCGCGGAACATCGTTAACCCGGCTTGGGAGCGCGACCAACTGGTGAAGGCGCTGGAACGCACCAACAAGAGCAAAGAAGTAAAAAAGGGGAAGGCGCCGAAAATTGAGACGGTGACGCTGGAGTCGTCGGGCGAAGCGGACACGATGGTGCGTGAAAAGAACTGCGATTTCGTGTTGTATACAAACCTGGCTGAAGTTTTTCAGGCAGACCGGTCAACGGTGAGCGTGCCGCCGCCGGGCGCTATTCAGGTGGGGACTGGAATGGGCGATCCCCGGGCCTATCCGCCGGACTACCATAGCGCAACGGTGAACTATCGCCTGATGCGTCCGGGGAATCTCAAGCCCTGGACCGAAGGCATGGTAACCGCGGACAATGCCTTGCCAGAAGACACGCTGGTTTCGCAGTTGATGGACCAGATTGCCAACCGGGTAGTGGCGGAGATTCGCAAGCCGCACGACAGCGCGCCGGAGTAGCCTTTGGTGCCGTCCCTGCGGGACTCGAGTGAGGATTGCCGCTTTACCCAGGACTCCCGTCCTGGCTCTCCTATTTCATCGCTGCGGGCTGGTGTTTTCCGTGCGGCGGACAGCCGCTCGTAAGCACAACTTGGGCAGGTGATGAGGTTAGCCGTTCGGCCTCCACAACGAGAAGGTGAGAGGTAACAAGACGCCCCTCTATCGGTGGGCACCTATTGCGGGTAGCAGAGATTCGAAGTAGAGACGTTGCTCGCAACGTCTCCCGCCGGCAAAGGCGCTAAAATACCGGTTTGGGCAGGTGAAGTCATCTAACTTCAGTGGAAGTGAATAAATCGCGTTAGGACATAAATCGTGATTCCATCGTTGCTGGAACGAAAAATCGAAAAGCGGCCGGACAGGGTACGTTTGAAGGGGCTGATTCTTTTCCTGACCGAGGACCCGGAGCTGATCAAAAAGCAACTGGCGGGATGGGACCTGCCCTGGGACACCAAGAACCCGGCCAACAATCCCAAGCTGCGCGACGATATTTCCACCGACGAGATCACGCCCGCGCACTACTGCTTTTATTTCGACGAGACCCTG
>DASSQB010000167.1:0-3399 GCA_035702725.1 Terriglobales bacterium
TGGGCCAAGAAGGTGGGCGCGAGCATCTCCGTGAACTGGCCCGTGGGCCTGGGCGGCAAGGGCAGTGAAGGCGTGACCGGAGTGGTGAAGCAGACGCCGGGAGCGATCGGCTATGTGGAATTGTCCTATGCCACGCAGAACCACCTGCCGGTGGCGCTGGTGGAAAACAAGGCAGGCAAGTTCGTGGCCCCCAGCGCAGCCGGCGCCACCGCCGCCATTGCCGCTTTCCAGACGGAGTTGGGACAGGATGTGCGCACTCCGATTGTGGATCCACCGGCCTCAGCGGCCGATGCCTATCCCATCAGTGGCCTCACTTTCCTTATTATCCCGAAAGAGGGCACCGACCGTGCCAAGCGGCAGCAACTGAAGGATTTTGTGCAGTACATCCTGACCGACGGGCAGCAGCTCTCGCAGGGGTTGGACTACTCTCCCCTTCCTTCTTCGCTCTCTTCCCTGGACCAGAACCTGCTTTTGCAAATGACTGCCGCCGGCGCCCCGCTCAAATAGGGTGCCGGTTTTTCTTTTATCACCTGTAATCAAATATTCATGCACCTGTAATACGGCTGTAACTCTACAAAATTAGAACTGCACTCGAGGTTTTCGGTTGGCAACAAGTTCGACCAGCTTGGAAATGACTGCATTGCGACAGGAGAACAAAAGCACAATATGAAGCCCGTTCTGAGGTGGTGTGCCGCAGTACTGCTGCTTTCCGCGCTGAGTTTGGCGCAGAGCGGCAGTTCCGCCAAGCCGGCAGCTGACACGAGCAACACTCCGGCCGGAATTACCGAGAATGATGTGAAAGAACTGCGCGACGCGCTGGCGGCGCAGCAAAAGCAGATTACCGCGCAACAGCAGCAGATCAAGCAGCAGCAGGAGATGCTGCAGCGGCTCAGCCAGGCGCTCGATACGCAGAAGGGCGGCCAGGCCACGCAACCGCAGGCGGCCAGCCAACCGCCGAAGCAGGCGCCGAATCTGGGACAGGTGGCCAGCACCACGCCCATTGTTCCCGCGAGCGACAGTTCCACCTCGGCGATTCCCAAGCTGAACCCGCAAAACGACGCCAGCGGGGACTCCCAGCAAGCGGGGAATGAAAGCCCGCTGTCGCTCCGCTACAAGGGCATAACCATTACTCCTGGAGGTTTCCTGGCGGCGGAAACAGTCTGGCGTCAGCGCGGCCTGGGCGCCGACATCAATACCCCGTTTAACGGGATTCCGTTCCCAGCCTCTCCGGGCAGCAACATTTCCGAGTTCTATGGTTCCGGCCGGCAATCACGCATCTCCATGCTGGCCGAAGGCAAAGTGGGCAGCGCCAAGCTGACCGGCTTCTACGAGACCGACTGGCTCTCCGCCGCCACTACCTCGAACAACAATCAGAGCAACAGCTACAGCCTGCGTCAGCGGCAGGTTTGGGGACAGGCCGCGCTTTCCGATGGTGTGAGCTTTACTGGTGGGCAGATGTGGAGTTTGGTCACAGAAACCAAAAAAGGGGTGGACAATCGCACCGAAGCCCTGCCCATGACCATTGACGCGCAGTACGCAGTGGGCTTCAGTTGGGCTCGCCAATATGGTTTCCGGGTGGCGAAGAACTTTGACAATAAATTCTGGCTGGCAGCCTCGGTAGAAAATCCGCAAACCACATTTGCCGCCCACGGCAACGCCAACAACTTTGTTCTGGGGGCTGCCGGCAACCCTGGCGGTCTCTATAACCCGCTCGCCAACTATTCCTTTAACAAAACGCCGGATTTCGTGATCAAGGCCGTGGCCGAACCCGGATTTGGCCATTATGAAGTGTTCGGGGTGGTAAGCGACTATCGCGATCGCGTCTATCCCAACGGGACCCTGAAGATTCCCTCAGCTGCGGGCGCCTTTAACAGTTCGCGAGTGGGAGGGGGCGTTGGTGCGAATGCCCGCGTCACCGTTAAGAAGTACACGGATTTGGGACTCCATTTCTTCGGCGGCAACGGCGTCGGCCGTTATGGTTCTACGGGACTCCCCGATGCTACCGTCCACCCCGACGGCACGCTCCGCTTGCTGCGCAGCTACCAGGCCCTCGGCACCCTGGAGTTTCATACCAGTAAGTGGGACATTTACTTCAACGGCGGCACCGAATACGTAAGCCGCGCGTGGCAGCTTAACTCCAGCGGCAAGCCCGTCGGCTACGGTTCTCCCCTGTTCGACAACAGTGGCTGCTTCGCCGAGCCTCTGCCTACCGGCGCCTTTCTCCCCGGCACCTTGTCGAAGTGTGCGGGCGACACCAAGAACATCTTTGAGGGTGTTGCCGGTTTTTGGTACCGGTTCTACAACGGGCACTATGGCAAGCTCCAGATGGGACCGCAGTATTCGTATGTTACCCGTACCACCTGGGCTGGCAAGAGCGGACAACCATATGGCGTTGAGAACATGGTCTTGACCTCGTTCCGCTATTACTTGCCGTAACAGAAAAAACTTTTAACCGCGGATGCTTTGGTGACCTTCTCTCTCCAAAGCGGGCAGGCGGCCGGCCAACCAGCCGGCGCCTGTTTTCTTTCAGGAGTCAGTTGTCGGGAGTCAGGAGTCAGCACTAGGTAGTTGGTTCTTAGCGGAAGGTGTTTCCTGGCCGTAATCAGGTACCAACTACCAGCTACAAACTACTAACTACCCGTACAACTGCTGCTGGCTTCTGAGTCGTGACTCCTGACTATTGGTCGCTTGTAACACTCCTGTAACAAAAGTTTGTTAGCTTGAACGCAGGAATCCATGGGCATTCCACGTCTGATCCCGCGTCCGCCGCAGGTTCGGCCAGCGGCCTCGGAGGCCAAGGCGGCGCCTTCGCCAAGCCCGCGTGCCCCAGAGCAGAGACGACTGCTCGGGCCCATTGGCAGCAGGCTTCCCGACCAGCTCTTCCACTACGCGATGATTGCCTGCGGCCTGAGCGTGGCCGTGCTGCTGGGCTTGATCCTGTACGAACTGATCGCCAATTCTTCGCTCTCCCTGCACCAGTTTGGCTGGAAATTTTTTGCCGGTAAGACATGGGATCCGGTCAACGACGTCTTTGGGGCACTGCCCTTTATCTATGGCACGATCGTTTCCTCCATCGTGGCCTTGGTCATCGCGGTGCCGCTGGGCCTGGGAGTGGCCGTGTTCATCACCGAAATGTGCCCCCAGCGGCTGCGCGGCGCTCTGTCCTTCTCCACCGAGTTGCTGGCCGCCATTCCCAGCGTCATCTACGGCCTGTGGGCGATTTTTGTGCTGGTGCCTATTCTGCGCCTTTACGTCGAGCCCGGACTGATGCGCTATTTAGGCTGGACCGGCCTGTTCGAAGGACCGTCGTACGGCATCGGCATGCTGGCCGCCGGAATTGTGCTGGCAGTCATGGTGGTTCCCATTATCTCTGCGCTCACCCGTGAGGTGCTCAGCGCG
>DASSQB010000168.1:0-4877 GCA_035702725.1 Terriglobales bacterium
AACAGAGGCCAGCGTAATCTGCAGATAGGCCGGCTTGTGCAGGCGTCCGCCCTTGTTTGCCTCCACCACCCGCCCGGTGACATCCGCGCCCTTGGGAATAACGGTTTCGCCCTTCACGACTACAGGCTCATCCAGCACCGCGTCAAAGGTATCGCCGCTCTGTGCGCTGGCGCTGCTTACTGCCGACTGCAGGCGCACCGTAAGGGGCGTTCCGGCAGGTATGGTGAGCTTGGCTGGCGCCATCACCCGGCTGAGCATGGAACCGCTGCCGGCGCTGTTGTCGCCGACATTAGTGCTGCTGTCGCTGGGGTTGCCGGTGTTGTCTGCATCCGCCGGCGCCTTGCTGCAGCCCACGGCCAACGCTACCGCCAGCAATAGCGGAAAAATCCTTATCAGTGACTTCTTCATCTGTTGGAATCCCCCCCTGAACACAGAGTCTGAGGATTCCAGCGTGACAGGCGGCGTGGTTGGTCGCAAGTTACTTTAGACAAAGACACTTAAGGCCGGTCGGGCTCGTTCTCCCGGCCGGCCTTTTGGGCTGAGAGCAAGTGCTGGGGCGCTTTACTGCCCGATCACACGCAGCACCAGCATGGTTCCGCTGTCCAGCTTGACGTTTCCCCGGCTGGAACTGATGACCGAGCCTTCGGTCGGCGAAGCCTGCGGGCTGAGAGTCAAATTGGGAATGCCGATCACGCCATGAGAATTAGCGTTCAGGGCCGGTCCTCCACCCCCGCCTGGTTGGCCCATGGGGCCGCCCAGGTTGCCGCCCGTGTCAGTTCCCTGCCTCTGCTGGGGCATGGATGATCCGCCCATCCCGCCCGTATTGCGGCCGCCACCCCCCATTCCCGGCTGGCTGCCGCCCATCGGCGCCCCACCTCCGCCTCCGGGGCCGGACGGGCCTTCCGGCTCCTGCTCCTGCATCATAGGCGAAGGTTCGGGTTTAGCCAGAGCCTGGATGCCCGCATGCAGCGCTATTTCCCTGGATTCCTTGCCGTGTTTTGCCTCCACCTTGTCGAAGATGATGCCCAGGCTGGACTGTGTCTGCTCCTTGCTAGCCGCCTGCGCCTGGGTGACGTGGCCAACCAGCTTGGCTCCCCGGGGAATCACAAGGTTGCCGTTGGTATCGCGCAGGTCGGCCACCGCTTTAGCCACGACCTCCTGACCGACTTTCGCCTTCTTGGCGTCAATGCCTTTGCTCAATTCCGCGCCCAGCACGGTTCCCGGGGCCAGTGTTGGCCCTGCCTGGGGAGCCGCCTGGCTAGCGGCAGCCGATTGCGCTTCCGCCAGTGCCACCGCCCCGGCAAGCGACGCCGCCAGGAGCGCACACATTAAGCTTTTCTGCATAAGCATCCTCCTCAAGGCTTTCATCCTGAGATGCAACTCTGCTCTGTGCCGTAGCCCGGTTCGGCCCCAACTTTACTCCCGGAGCCAACAAACATTCCGAGCAGTTGCCGACCTTCTTGCAGCCCCACCGTAAAACCCGGAATAATGGAAGGATACTTATGACGACGGAAAAGGTACTTATTGTCGAGGATGAAGAAAATGAGCGCGTAGGCCTGGCCGAACTGATCTCCGGCTGGGGCTATCGCACGGAAACCGCCCATGATGGGCTGGAAGGTCTGGAAAAGGTGGAGCTGTTCGCCCCAGGCATTGTACTCACCGACCTCAAGATGCCGCGCATGGACGGCATGTCGCTGCTGTCCAAGCTGGCGGAGCGCTCGGAGAGCATCGCCGTAATCGTAGTCACCGCGAAAGGCACCATCGAGAGTGCGGTACAGGCCATGCAGATCGGCGCCTTCAACTACATTCAGAAGCCGATTGACTTTAACCGCCTGAAAAGCATCCTGCAGAACGCCGCCGAGTTGCGCCAAACGCGCACCGAACTGGAAGTCACGCGGCGCCAGCTGCGCAATAAAGGCCAGCTGGGCGTGTTGGTGGGCAGCTCAAAAAAAATGCAGGAAGTCTTTCACCTGGTGGAAATGGTGGCGCCCAGTACCGCCTCCGTGCTCATCACCGGTGAAAGCGGCACCGGCAAGGAACTGGTGGCGCGCACCATTCACGACCTCAGCACGCGCAAAGGCAAGCCTTTTATCGCCATCAACTGCGCCGCCATTCCAGAGACGCTGATCGAAAGCGAAATCTTCGGCCATGAAAAGGGCGCATTTACCGGCGCGCTGGAGCGGCGCGTAGGCTGCTTCGAGTTGGCTGAAGGCGGCACCCTGCTGCTGGACGAAATCGGCGAGATGCCGGTGGCGACGCAGGCCAAGCTGCTGCGCGTGCTGGAAGACCGCAAGCTGCGCCGCCTGGGCAGCAAAATCGAAACCACCGTGGATGTGCGCGTGCTCGCCGCCACCAACAAAGTCCCGGAGGAGGCGGTAGCCAGCGGGCAGTTGCGCAACGACCTCTATTACCGGCTGAACGTCTTCAACATTCACATGCCACCCCTGCGCGAGCACAAAGACGACCTGCCCGACCTGGTGCAGTCTCTGATTGGAGACATGAACTCCAAGCACAACCGCAACGTGCAGATGCTCAGCGATGCCGTCATGAACCAGTTTCAGGGCTACACCTGGCCGGGAAACGTGCGCGAACTGCGCAATACCCTGGAGCGCGCGGTGATCGTCTGCGAGGGCTCGGTCATCGAGACGAAACATTTGCCTCCGGGTTTCGGACATGCTCCGGCTCGCGCTGTCGCCATGGATCCGAATGCCTTACATCTGGGTGTGGGGACCACGGTGGAGGAGGCGGAGCGGCAGCTCATCATGAAGACCCTGGAAGCCACGAACAATAACAAGACCCGGGCCGCTGAAATCCTCGGAATCAGCCTGAAAACCCTGCATAATAAGCTAAAGGAATACGGGGCGGCGGCCACCGCGGGCTCGGCCGCCGAGACCAATGTGTAGTGGGGTAGTGCCGAGAACTGTGTGGGCACTGGGCTTCGCCCGTGCAGGGCGGCTCGCAGACCCGTCAGTTCGCCGCTCTTGAATAGCGCCCGACTGGGCTGATTTCTGCATGCGTCTGAAGACTAAACTGGTGCTGGCCATCACCGGCATGATTGTCGCGCTGGTGGTGCTGTTTTCCTACATCTACGTCTCCCAGCTTCTGCACCAGCGCATCATCGCCGCCTACGACACCGCCACGCTGCTGAGCCGCGAATTGCAGGACGCTGCCTCCGACGCTCAGCCCGACTTCAGCGATACGCGCATAGACACGAGCAATCCCGACGCAGTGCGTGCCGCCCTTATTGAGGCGCTACAGACCGATCCCAACCTCAATACCTTCCTGGATTCCATCGTAGCTAACTCGAGCATCATTTATGACGCTGCCATCGCCGGCCAGGACGGCAAAGCGATCCTGGACACCGATCCCAACCTGATCGGCCAAACGCTGAGCGACCGGGCTGACCTGGCGCAGGTGCGCGATGCCAGCTTTCGCCAGCAGCTGCGGCTAGTGTTCAGCGCGCCGCAGGTGTATGACGTGCGCATGCCCCTGCAGCTTAACGGCGCTCCCTTCGGCAGCACGCGGGTTGGCGTTTCCACGGTATTTCTGAAAGCGGAAATTCAGCCCCACCTGCACCGCGCCATCGTGATCTCGGTGAGCGCCATTCTGATTTCCCTGATTCTGGCGGCCGGCCTCTCCAACCTGGCGCTGTCGCCGCTAATGCGCATCAGCCAGCGCCTCGATAGCGTAAGCGCGGGGGAAACAGAAGCCCTGCGCGAGGACGAAGGGAGGCAAGACGAATATGGCCTGGTCACTCTGAAGATCGCGCATCTTGGCCGCCAGATGCGCGATGTGAAGGAAGTCTTCTCCGCCCTTAAGGACAACCTGGACCAGATCATGTCCACGTTGCAGGACGGCCTGATGCTGTTCACCCGCGACTCGCGGGTGGTGCTGGTCAGCGCCTCGGCCGAGCGCTTCGTGGGCCGGCCGCGGGGCGAGATTCTGGGCCGCAACGTCAACGACGTGTTTGCCGAGTCCACCCGCCTCGGCCACGTAGTGCTGGAATCCTTCCGCCTGCGCCGGCCGCTCAACCAGGGAGAAGTGGAGGGCGAAAACGGCCGCCGCATCCAGGTTTCGGTGGATTTCATCCAGGAGGGCGGCGAGCAGATTGGGGCGCTGCTGGTGATGCGCGACGCCGAATCGGTGCGCCGCATTGAAGATGAAATCGAGCTTTCGCGCCGCCTCTCCGCCATTGGCCGGCTCACCTCGGGCGTGGCTCACGAGGTGAAGAATCCCATTAACGCCATCGTCGTGCACCTGGAGGTGCTGCGCCAGAAGCTGCAGCAGATTGACCCTGACACCAAGCGCCACATAGACGTGATCGGCAGCGAAATCCAGCGCCTCGACCGCGTGGTGCAAACCCTGGTGGATTTCACCCGCCCGGTGGAATTGCGCCTGGGCGAAGTGGACTTGCGCAAGCTGCTGGAAGATGTGGCCGTGCTGGCCGCTCCCGAGGCCGAGCGCCACGGCGTGATTGTGATCCGCGACCTGCCGCCGGAAGAACTGCCGGTGAGCGTGGATTCCGACCTGGTGAAGCAGGCGCTGCTCAACGTGGTCAATAACGGCGTGCAGGCCATGCCCGAAGGCGGCACGCTGACTATCACCGCCACCCGCAACAACGGCGCCGCCACTGTGGATATTCGCGACCAGGGACACGGCATCCCCGCCGACGTGCGCGATAAGATCTTTAATCTTTATTTCACCACCAAGAAGTCCGGCAGCGGCATCGGCCTGCCCATGACTTACCGCATCATGCAGCTGCACCACGGCGACATCGAGTTTGATTCAGCGGAAAACCAGGGCACCACGTTCCACCTCACCTTCCCGCTGCTGCAGGCAGCCCCCGAACCTGCGCCCGAGGTGGTTTCTGAGGCATA
>DASSQB010000169.1:0-5676 GCA_035702725.1 Terriglobales bacterium
AGTGGGAGATTATCTCCTGCGCAGAACCTGCGTCAGAGCGCGCAGCAAAGCGGGAGCCTCTGTTCTTAGTTCCGTTAAGCTGTGGGTAACCAGTTTGCGCAGCACTGCCTCGCCCGCCGGAGTAAGGCATAAGCGCACCACCCGGCGGTCGTGATCATCGCGCTGGCGTTCGATGTAGCGGCGCTTTTCCAGGCGGTCCACGAGCTCTACTACGCTGTGGTTCTGGATCTGCAGGCGTTCTGCGATTTCGCTCACGGTGGGTCGCCTCCCTTTCGGCATGCCCTTCACCGCCAGCATGAGCTGGTATTGCTTTGGCTGCAATCCGGCCTGGCGGGCGGCTCGGCGCCGGCGCTGCAGAAAGCGTTCCACTTGGTGGCGAAACTCAGCCAGGGCAAGGTATTCGTTTGCCGACAGGTTTACCACTTTTCCTCCTGCTGCTGGTCGGCATTGTAGCTGGAGGCGGGCCAATCAGCTATCATCTCCCTGCCCCAGTTCATCAGAAAGAATAAAATTTGCAGGTCGCCTTGGCAAACAGGAGCGGCTTGTGGTAATTCAAGTAAACATGCGCCCTCGTCCCAGCTGCGCCAGACGGCTCCGGCGTTGTCTACCTTCGCTCCTGGTCTCCGGCTTGCTTCTCCTGCCCGGTAATGCGCAATTCCTGGTGGCCCAGGCTAGCGGGCCCGGAGCGCGGCCACGGAACGTCAGCCTGAGTCGCTCGGACAAGAGCTTTCTGCGGGACGCAGCCGAAGAAAATCAGGCCGCCATCGAACTGGGCCAACTGGCGGAGCAGAGAGGTTTCAGCGCTGCCGCCAAAAATTTTGCCCGCAGCCTGGTGGCCGAACGCAGCCGCGCCCAGCAGGAACTTCTAGCCGTCGCTCACCGTGTTCATTTGGCCCTTCCTCTGCGCTTAAGCCGCCGCGACCGCAAGGCCAAGCAGGATTTAGAGAAACATTCCGGACCCCAGCTGGACCGCATGTTTCTGGCCCGCATGGCGGCTGATCTGGACCGGCAGTACGGAAGCTACGAAGATACGGCCATGAGCACCCATAACCCCAGCGTCAAGCAGTACATCGAGAGTCTGCTTTCGGCCGTTAAACACCAGGACCAGATGGCGAAGGAGATGGCGCCGGGCAACGAAACAGACTCAAGCAGCCAGCAATAAGCCAGGAAGGCGCCGGCGCCAAAGCTTACTCGAAGTGCAGCGCCTCGATCGGGTCCAGCCGTGCCGCCTTGCGGGCGGGATAGAAGCCAAAAAAGATTCCCACCGCTGCGGAGAACAGTGCCGCCACGGCGATCGCCAGGGGCGAAATCAACACCGCCCATCCCAGCAGCCGTGTTATCAGCATCGAAGCGCCCACGCCAAACAAAATACCGGCCGCTCCTCCCATCAGGCTAAGCACCACCGCTTCGATCAGGAACTGGCGCTGCACGTCTTCCTCGGTTGCGCCCACGGCCATGCGGATACCGATTTCGCGGGTGCGCTCCGTCACCGAGACCAACATGATGTTCATGATCCCGATGCCGCCCACGATCAGCGACACACTGGCAATAGAAGCCAGCAGCAGGGTCATCACTCGCGACGACTGGTCGGCTAGCTGCGCAATATCGGCCAGGTTGCGCACCATGAAGTCGTCATCCTGTCCCGGCCGGATGCGGTGCCGGTCGCGCAGCAGCGCCGTGATTTCCTGCTGGGCGGCATAGCTGGCCTGCCGGCTCACCGCCGAAACCACTATGTAGCGCAGCCAGGTATCGCCGGTCAGCTTCTTCTGCAGCGTAGTAATGGGCACGAAGATAACATCGTCCTGGTCCTGGCCCATGTGCGCCGATTCGCCCTTGGCATTGAGCACGCTCACTACGCGAAACGGCAAATCCTTTATGCGGATGACTTGCCCCACCGGGTCGCTGGCGCCAAAAAGGTTCTGCCGCACAGTGTTTCCTATTATCGCCAGGTTGGCGGCGGCGTCCACGTCGGCCTGGGTGAATGGCACGCCCTCCGCGAAGGTCCAGTCTCGAATTTCGAAGTATTGGGGCTCGGTGCCCTGCACATTGGTGAACCAGTTGTCGTTGCCGAATACAATCTGCGCGGTAGTCGCGGCTCCGGGGGCCGCGGAGCGCACTGCCGGGCACTCGCGCACCATGGCGCGCATGTCGTCATAAAGCAGGCTCTTGGTCTGGCCCCAGCCCAGGCGCAGCCCGCCGCGGTTCACCGTGCCGCTGGCCACGAACACCACGTTGGAGCCCATGGCCGCAATCTGCTCCTGTACCGCCTGGCTGGCTCCCTGCCCCACGCCAACCATGGCGATGACCGCGCCTACACCGATAATCACCCCCAGCATGGTGAGCCCCGAGCGCAATTTGTTGCGCGCCAGCGCTCGCCAGGCTATGCGCAGAATGGAGAGCAGTTCCATGGCACCTCAATCCTCAACCCTGGGCATAGCCTTCAGCGCCTCGGCGGCTCGCGGCCGGTCCGCCACCGCTTCATCGCGGCGGATCTTCCCGTCGCGGAAATGCAGGGAGCGCTTGGCAAAACGCGAGATGTCCGGCTCGTGCGTGACCAGCACAATGGTGAGTCCCTGGTCGTTCAATTTCTGAAACACGTCCATGATTTCCACCGACGTCCGGCTGTCCAGATTGCCCGTGGGCTCGTCCGCCAGCAGGATGGAAGGCCGGTTTACCAGGGCGCGGGCGATGGCCACCCTCTGCTGCTGCCCGCCCGAAAGCTGGGAAGGAAAGTGGTCCATGCGGTCTTCCAGGCCCACCGCCCGCAGCGCCTCCCGCGCCCGCTGCAGCCGCTCCTCCTTATTGAGCTGGGCGTAGAGTGTGGGCAGCTCAACGTTTTCCAGGGCGGTCGTGCGCGAGAGCAGGTTGAATCCCTGAAACACGAAACCCAGCTTGCGATTGCGGATGGCGGCCAGAGCCTTCTTTTCCAGTTGCGAAACGTCGGTTCCCTCCAGCAGGTAGCGGCCGCTCGATGGCCGGTCCAGGCAGCCCAGGAGGTTCATAAACGTGGATTTTCCGCTGCCGCTGGCGCCCATAATGGCCACAAACTCGCCCCGGCTTATGGCCACACTCACCCCGCGCAGGGCATGAACACGAGTTTCGCCCAGCTCGTAATATTTGTGCACGTCCTCTACGCGAATCAATTCGGGCGTGGCGCTCGAGGCGTCTGCGTGCGATGCGGCTTGGGTGAGGGTGGACAAATGAATTTGTAATTTTGCAATTGGTAATTCTAGTTTTTCGGTAGAGACGTAACTTGTTACGTCTCTACCTTTGCGTGGCCCCAAAATTACCAATTACAAATTACTCAACTACCAATGTTGTCACCGCCGCATCATGCCCGGACCGCTCGGCCGGCGGTTGGCGGCTTCCTCGCCGATGGCCAGGTCGTCGCCCGGCTGCAACCCGCCTTTGAGCACTTCCGCTACCGCGGTCTGGGTGTGGTCGGTAATGCCGGTGCGAATCATCACCGGCTCAATGCCGCGATCCGCGCGCAGCTTCCAGATTATGGCCACGTCCCGTCGCGCCGTACGCGGCCCCTGCAGACCCACTCCTTGGGGCCTCGGCGGCTCGCCATTACCCGCCCCTCGCGAAGGACCGCCATGCGGCTCGGCGATGCCATACTGCGCATAGACCTGGCGAATCTGCTCCGCGCTCATCGTCGGCTTGAAGCGCAGTGCTGTGTTAGGCACCTCCAGCACATCTTCGGCAGTGGCCACCGGGATAGTCACGTACGCGGTCATGCCGGGAAACAGTTTCATCTCCGGATTCTCAAACGCAATGACCGTGTCGTAGGTGACTACGTTTTGCACCACCGTGGGATTCAGGCGAATCTGCACTACGCGCCCGCGAAATGTCTGGTTGGGATAGGCGTCAACCGTGAAGCTCGCCTCCTGGCCCACCTTGATGTTGCCCACGTCCGACTCGTCCGTCTGCGTATCCACCTGCATCTTCGTCAGGTCCTGGGCGATGTTGAACAAGGTGGGCGCCTGCAACGACGCAGCTACCGTCTGCCCCACGTCCACGTTGCGCGCCACCACGATTCCGTTGATGGGCGCATGGATAATGGTGTGGTCCAGGTTGGTTTGCGCCACATCCACCGCCGCAGCTTTAAGGTTTACCTGGGCAGCGGCCTGTTTCACGGTGGCTTCGGCGGCGGTGACGGCCGCGGCAGCCGTGTCGGCATTAGCCCGCGCCAGGTCCAACTGCTGCGGGCTCATCACCCCTTCTTTGGCCAGGCCTACGGTGCGCTGGTAGTCAGCCTTGGTTTGCACCGCTGCCGCTTTCGCCTTTTCCAACTCCGCTTGTGCGGCCGAGTGGTTAGCGCGTGAGTTCTGCAGGTCGGCCTTGGCCTGCAGCAGCGCCCCTTCGAACAGCGAAGGCTCGATCTTCGCCACCACTTGGCCTTGGTGCACGCGCGAGTTGAAATCCACGAACAGCTTGGAGATGGTTCCCGAAACCTGCGAACCCACCTGCACCGTGATGACCGCATTGATCGTGCCCGTGGCCTGTACCACGTCGTTGATAGTGCCGCGCTGCGCCTTGGCGGTGAAGTATTGCGACTGCGGGCCGCGGTTGTAAGTAAAACCGACAATCACGGCAATGGCCACCAGCAAAGCCAGCCCAACCAGCCATTTATGTTTCAGAAAACGCATAATGCCCCGGTCGCGTGTGGCTCCGCCCACCGCTGCTTCCATTGCAGCAACCGGCAGCATGGCTGTCAAGGATGCGCGAACGCCTGTCCTGTGATTGTAAAGAACCGGCATCCGGCCCTGCTTGCCCTAACCGCCGGCGCTGTGGCATTGGGGAGGCAAATACGGCCGAAACCTATTCACGACGATTATCGGCGGATTTAGTGAAGCTGCTTCCCGGCCAGAGAAATAGCCGGAGATGAGCAAGGCTGCCGGGGATTGGCCCAAGCCTTGACTCTGCGCTGCGCATCCGCAATCTGGCTGATGCTCATTCTTTTTGCCACCTCGCGCAGTTCATCGGCGGCGTTCGTGTAGGCGTACCACACGTAAACGAATGTGTAGTCCGGTCGGGTCGCGTGTCCGTGTTCATATAGCTGGGCAAGGCTCTCCGCAGCCACTCCAGCGCCGTCCAAGTTAACGGTATGGTCGGCGGCTTTTCGATACCAATAGGCAGCCAACCCATAATCTTGGGGAACACCTTCGCCATTTTCGTACATTTGTCCCAGCGTGACCTGCGCGTCGGGCTGGCCCTGTTTCGCGGCTAACGAAAGCCATTTGAAAGCCTGTGCATAGTTGCGTTCCACTCCGTTGCTTCCTTGCTCGTAGAAGATACCCAGCCACATCTGAGCGTGGATTTGGCCCTGTTCCGCTGCTTTCGTCCACCAGTGAACCAACTGCTGCGGATTTTTCCAGCGGCCCTCGCGAAAGACGCCGCCGTACATGTACTCCGCGGGAGCATATCCCTGCTCAGCAGAACGCCGAAACCAGGGCACAGCCGACTCAAATTCGGAATCCGTTGGTCTCGAACTGAGCATCGAGCGGCCGAGTTCATATTCCGCTGCTGGGTCTCCCGCTTCCGCCTTACTTCTAACGGCCTTCCCATCAGAAACCTGCGGCTCGCATATAGCGCCTGTTTGGGGGTCAATTGTTTGTGCGGAACATGCCGGGACAACTGGCAGCGAGAAGACTGTTAACAGCAGGAAAGTGA
>DASSQB010000170.1:0-8809 GCA_035702725.1 Terriglobales bacterium
ATGGAACTTCTTACATCGGCCACGCTGCGGCCGCAGCTTGGGCACGCCAACTGATCCTGGCCCAAAGGCGCTCCACAATGGTTGCAGTACATAGGTTTGCTCTCAAGATAGTGTACGCAAGGAAGGGTTTCAAAGTTTCAAGGTTTCGCAGGTGTCAAAGTTTCGAGTGGCCATGTAGCGGTCAAGGCATTCGTGTCGGGCCTGGAGAGCCTCGGGCATTAGGATCGGCATCGCCTCATTTTCCTGTCATCTTGAGTGGAGCAAGCCGGATCGCTCGCGAACTGGCCGGCGGAGTCGAAAGACCCCGCGGTTGTTATGCGCCAAACACCAGTTTCAGGGAGTGTTTTAGAGCATTCGTCCCAGAAACGTCCTCCGGCAACCGGCGCTTCTCCAGGCGCAGGGGTGTTTCGACTCGGGCATGCGCCCTCGCTCAACATGACAACAAAATCGTGCCGTCAGGAGGAGACCAGCACGCGGTCCTCAGAGCCGCAAACGCGCACGCAATTGCGGCCGCTGCGCCGGGAAAGATAAAGCGCCACATCGGCGGCATGGAGCAGGAAGTGGGCGCCCAGTCCTTGCGTGCCTGCTCCCATGCCGCTGGCCCCGATGCTGAGGGCAATGTTCAGCGAGCCGGCGCCCGCGTTGATGGGGGTTTGCGTTACGCTGGTGCGCAGGCGTGTCACCACCGATGACAGATTCTCCGGGGCAATCTCGGGAATAATGACCAGAAATTCTTCCGCTCCGTAGCGGCCCACGGAATCGTAAGCGCGCAGGGAAGAACGCAGGCGCTGGGCAACTTCCTGCAGCACAGCGTCGCCGGCCTGGTGACCGTGGAGGCGGTTGATCTCGCGCAGGTGGCAAAGATCAACCTTGAGGATGCCCAGAGCCTTCCTGGTGCGCAGGGCGCGCGCCAGCTCGCGGTCGAGGGTGGAGGCGATCATGTCGCGGTTGAAAATGCCGGTGAGGGCGTCATGGGTGGCGCCGAACTTCATCGCTCTCTGCGCGGCTTCGAGTTGATGCTGCAGTTGCAGGATGCGCTGGCCGGCGCGCAAGCGCATTTGCAGTTCGGAGGTGCGGAAGGGTTCCTGCAGGCAGTCGTCGGCGCCGGCTTCCAGACCTGCGCCTACCTCAGTGCCCTTGCCGGTGAGCAGCAAGACGTAGGTGCGAGCCGAGCGCCGCCGCTTGATTTTGCGGCACAGCCCCGGCCCGTCAAGGCCGCGCAGTTTCTGTCCTACCAGCGCCAGCGTGGAACCGCCGGGCTGACGCAGCAACTCCAGTGCGTGCTCGCCGTTGACCGCGGGCATGGCCGTGTAAGCCCAGTCCTTAAGCCACGCCAGCATGGCCAGGCGGCGCGACTTGTCGCCCTCTGCCACGATGACCGGCCAACTCTCCTCTGCCGGCTTTTCAGCTGTTGCGGGAGCGACACCTGCATGCTCTTCTATGGTTTCCATGCGGACCTCGGCGCCTGTGCTGGAGGGCCCAAGGCTATTGTTCAATGGCAGGCGGCAGATTCGGGAGCGAAGTTACTTTCGAATGGGGGAGGAAGGGTGCCAATCCGGGCGGGGTTCCATTTCGGAAAACCATTTCCACCAGAGGGCACAGAGAAAGCAATGGTGATTGATTGTTAATTAATGACTACCGGACCCCAAAAGCAGGGGCCTTGCAGCCTTCGCCGGCAAGGCGCAAATTCCCTTCAACCTGACACAGCCACGGCAGCTTCGCGGGTGCGCGTGAGGGCCTGCAGGACTGGAGTGGTGACCAGCGTGGTCACAATCGCCATGATCACCAGCATGGCAAACAAAGTAGGAGATAGAACACCCAGATCCAAGCCGACGTTCAGCACAATCAGTTCCATAAGACCACGGGTGTTCATCAGGATGCCGAGGGAGGCGGCCTCATCCCACGGCAATCCAGTAAGCCGGGCGGCAATGCTGCCGCCGCCGAATTTGCCGAGCGATGCCACTAGGATGATCAGCGCGCAGATGAGCCAGTTGCCCAGACCATGCACCAGCGAGACTTGCGTGCGCAGACCGGTGAAGGCGAAAAACACGGGCAGGAAAAGCACTACTACCAGGTCTTCGAACTTTTCGTTCACGTCGCGGGCCAGGGAGGAATCGTGGGGGATGACCGCGCCCACGAGAAAGGCGCCAAACAGAGCGTGAATTCCGATGCGCTGGGTAGCCAGCGCGGCCAGCAAAAGCGTGGCGCAAACGATGACCACGGAATCCTTGCTGGTCTTGTCGTGCCAGGATTGCCTACGGGCAAACCACACCGCAGCCGGGCGCAGCAGCACCAGCACGCCGAAGATGAAGACGGCGGTCAGGCTCAGGGTGAGAAGAACCCGCCCGGCATGGGCCCGGGCCAGGCTGACCACAAAAGCGAACAGGCACCACGCAGTCACGTCGTCTACGGCGGCGCAGGCCAGGGCCACCGTGCCCATGCGGCTCTTATGCATCTGGCGGTCGGTGAGAATGCGCGCCAGCACGGGAAAGGCGGTGATCGACATCGCCACCGCCAGAAACAGAGCAAAAACCGTGAAGGGGACATCGCGCGTGGAAAACAGAGGATAGAGCCAGAGCGCCAGACCGCCGCCGAGCAGAAAAGGAGCAATGATGCTGGCATGCGAGATGGCTACGGAAGAATGAGAACGGCCGCGCAGCAGGTCGGTATCCAGTTCCAGTCCGACCAGAAACATGTAAAGGATGACGCCAATCTGCGAGAGCACTGAAAGATACGGCGTAATGCTGGCGGGGAACAGGTAAGCAGCGAATGCGGGCGCGATGTGGCCCAGAAATGATGGTCCCAGCAGGATGCCAGCGATCATTTCGCCGATCACCTGCGGCTGGCTCATCTTGCGAAAGCCTGCACCCAGGAGACGGGCAAAAACCAGGATCACCACCAGAGAAAGCAGGACATGAGTGAGGACGCCGGGCGGCTGGGAAGGAGCGGGCACGCCAAACTTCAGCAGACCCTCGGGTTCAGGCGCGTGCAGGAGGGCGCCCGCTGAACAAACCAGCCAGAACAGAGCGGCGGCGCCTGCGATCATCAGACCGTAGAGGAGTAAAGTTCTCAGGTTGCGCACGATCTATCCGAGCAATCTAGCGGTGGCACGCCTTGGGCATTGATTGTAACCGCTGGCTGACCACAGGCCACGTGTATACTCAAAAATTGCAGCTCACAATCAGGCAGAATGCTGGCGGGATGCGAGTAATGGTTGGCGTGGTTTGACGCGACCTTACGCGGCCAGCGCCGTGCAGGTGTCTGCAATCCGGGTTGTGAGCTGAGAATCTGAAGATGGCGACGCCCCCCTTCCACCTGCTGCTTCCGGTCGCACTCGTGGCCGGCTTTGTAGGTGCGATGAGCGGAATGGGGGGCGGCATCATCCTGATTCCGGCGCTCACCCTGCTGGGCGTGGACATCAAGCACGCCATCGCCATCAGCATTCTCTCCGTAATTGCTACCTCCAGCGGTTCCGCTTCCGCCTACGTTCGCGACCACATCACCAACCTGAAAGTTGGCATGTTTCTGGAGATGTTCACGATTGTGGGCGCGCTGGCCGGAGCCGCCATCACTCTCGCCTCTTCGCCGCGCCCTCTTTACATCACCTTTGGCGCGGTGCTGCTGGGGTCGTGGCTGGCGCTGCTGCTGGCCGGGCATAAGTCGTGGGAGAGCGCAGCTCCCCAGGACGGGATAACCCGGTGGCTGGAACTGGAAGGCAGCTATCCCGACCAGGCGCTGGGACACACAGTTCACTACAAGGCTCGCCGCGCCTACCTGGGCGCGCCGCTGATGTTCGGCGCGGGCATCATTGCGGGACTTTTGGGAATCGGCGCCGGGGCGGTGAAAGTTCTTATCCATGACCTGGTGATGGGATTGCCGCCCAAGGTGTCCACCACCACCAGTAACCTCATCATCGGAGTCACCGCCCTGGCCGGCACCAGCGTGTACCTGGCGGCGGGATTGATCAGCCCAGGACTGGCTGCCCCCGTCATCCTGGGGGTGGTGCTGGGAGCATTTTTGGGAACGCGGCTGCTGGTGCGCTTGTCCAACCAGGCGGTGCGCAGCTTCTTTCTTCTGATCCTGGCGATTCTGGCCATTGAGATGATCGTCAGGGGCATTCGGGGCGCATGATGACGGATAGCTTGAGTTCTCCGCCCACAGCCGAGAGCGCCCAGGAATGGCGCCAACTGGAAATGGATGTGTTGGTCGGCTACATCCTTCTCGGTGGAGTCCTGCTCAGCATGGCGCTGATTGTCGCCGGACTGTTATGGAAATATATCCAGAGCGGCGGCGTGCGGCTGGAGTATGAACTCGCCGGCATGAATCTGTTTCAGTTTGCCGTGTCGGAAATTCACCTGGCGGCGCTCGGCCAGATGCGCCCGCGTTTGCTGATCAATATGGGCATCGTGGTCCTGATGCTGACGCCCTTCTTTCGCGTGCTGGCGTCCGTGGTGTATTTCCTGGTGGTGCTGAAAAACTGGAAGTACACCGTGTTTACCCTCTTCGTTCTTCTGGTCCTGACCGGCAGCCTGTTTTTGCGGTGACGGCAAATCCTTCCGAGCCTTGGCTTCTTTTGTGCTGCCTGTATTGAGTTGCAGGCTCGCGGTCTCCCCTTTCCGGAACGGGGCCGCTTGACAAAGGCAACCCTCCGGTGCAATATGGCGTCTGACGACATGTCGGTAAACGAGCTATGGAGACATTCCCTTTAACCGAACCGGTATTGCTGGTCCTGCTGAGCCTGGCGGAGCAACCGCGGCATGGCTATTCCATCCTGAAGGACATTGAATCCATGAGCCGCGGCCGCGTGCTGCTGAGCACGGGCACTTTGTACGGCGCGCTGCAGCGCCTGCTTAGCGAGGGCTGGATCGAACGCATCCAAGAAGAGGACACCCCGCGCGACCGGCGCACTTACAGGCTGACCGCGCGCGGACGGCGCAATCTGCAAATGGAAATCGAGCGCATGCGCCACCTGACCAAAGTGGCTGCCCTGCGCACAGCCCGCAAGGAGGCGTGACCGTGGCGGTTACGGTTTACTGCTGGTTGTTATGCCTGTATCCCGGGAGTTATCGCGAGGAGTTCGGCGAGGAGATGATGTGCGTCTTCCGCGACGCACGAGGCGAGCTTCCACCCGGTCTGGCTGCGAAGATGAGCTTCTACGGGCGGGAATTCTCTGGGCTCTTGTCGGGTGCCCTGCGCGCCCACCTCGATCGTTGGTTAGGTCCCGCCATTCCATTGAGGAGGTTCAATATGCAACCTCAGTTTCGCTTTCCCCGCTCCACCGTGTTCCTGATGCTGGTGATCTTCGCCGGTACAGTACTGACTATCTCGAAAGCCGCCAGCGTTGCTGGCGGATTGGCGGTCTGGCCATCATTGGTATCCGTTCTGGTCTTCTTGCTGCTGACTATGTGCACGGCTGCCGTCATCGTCTGGGGGATTCTGCACACGCTGCGACGTAGCGGCGCACATCGCCTGGAGAAGGTGCAAGGCTGGATGTATTCCGTGGAGTCGAAGGGAAAGCGGTAGCGGTGGAGGGTACATTCTATGCGCCCGGCAACGTCTGACCCGTCATGCGTGCAAAGCTGGTTCAGCCAGGGGAGTTGGGGATCGATTACGTCTCGCGATCGCATTCCGAGGAGAACAGCCATGAAGTCATACCTGTTTGTGGGCCTTCTGCTGGGCGCAATGTTTCCAACGGTGGCCCTCTGCGCACCTAATGTCGCGGGCAAGTGGTCGGGAACCTTGCAGATGGATGGGCAAAAAGACGCTAAGACTGCTTACTCCATCTTTAATCAAGACGGAAACAAGTTATCAGGAAGCGTCGGACCCGACGAGAGCGAGCAAGACGAGTTCGAAGGCGGGAAGGTGGAGGGCGACAAACTAACGTTTGACGTTCCACAGGGCCCAAATGGTGAAGGCTCACTTCACGTTGAACTGCACGTGAAAGGAGATCAGATGACAGGGCGAGCCACATGGAGCGGACCGCCACCGCATACCGGGGCGGGGACAATCTCTCTGAAGCGTGTGTTCGAAAAGTAAAAGCGCGGATTGCGACGCAGGCGGCGCTTGCTTCAACTGCAAAGTTTCATAGCGGTTGGTCGCTGTCGCTGGTTCCTCTATTCGCCTCGTTTATGGCGGTCTTTCACGCAATGACAGATAGACACGAGCGAATCCAAGGTCATGTCTCGATGAGAGAGTACGCAACCACTTCCATTTCGCCGTGCAGTCCACGCCAATCGCGCTTTCGGCGCATCTTCGAATGGCTCATCATCTCAGTCGGTTTAATTGTCGCCGCCGGCGCCGTATATCAATTTTCGATGACGGAATGGGAAAGGCATCGCTATCCTCCTCCCGGCCAACTCGTGGACATTGGCCGCCTGCGACTTCACATCAACTGTACTGGCGTGGGGAGTCCCACCGTTATCCTGGAGGCGGGTCCAAACGACTCCTCGATTATTTGGCAACTGGCTCAGCCGCAGATCAGCCGATTTACCCGCGTTTGTTCCTACGATCGCGCCGGCTTTGGCTGGAGCGACGCGCCCAATGAGCCGCGCAGTAGTTTGAATATTGCCAACGAACTGGCCCGGCTGCTCAACCGTGCTGCGGTGCCCGGCCCTTACGTTCTGGTTGGGCACGACTTCGGTACACTCGACCTTCGTGTGTTCACCGCCCGACACCGCCAGGAAGTGGCAGGCATGGTGTTCGTGGATTCCGTCCATCCGGACATGCACCATCGTCCGCCATTCAACGTTGCTCCTCAGTCCACTTTCGCAAACCTTTATTTCCACGTTATCCCTTGGACCGTTCCCCTGGGAGTACCTAGAATTCTCGGCTGGTGCCGGAACAATTTCACCTTCCCGAACCAGCCCGCAGAGTGGGCTCGGCTCGCGCCCGAGGCAGCTGCTCAATATTGTCGCCTGCAATCCTGGCGCGCCGAGGAGGCGCAAGTAACCGATGAGGATGGCTCCTTCCCCGCTACCACCGGCCCTTTCGGCGATATGCCGCTTATAGTGCTCTCGCACGATCCCCAGGTTAACGATTTCGGCGGCTTCTTTTCTCCCGCCGATTTAGTCAAGGCAGAGCGCTCCTGGATGGAGATGCAGGGGGAATTACGAACCCTCTCATCAAGAAGTCAATGGATTGTTGCCAAAGGAAGCCCTCACTGGATCCAAATCCATCGCCCGGAAATAGTAGCGGCCGAAGTTCAAGAGATTGTCAACGACGCTCGCGGGACCGCACCTTTTCAAGCCGACCCAAAGCCAGAATACAAGTGAGCCGTCGGCGGCTCTCCTGGGTCAATCGGAAAACTTTCTCGCGACAGGATTTCCCGCAGCGCCCAGTCAATGCGATTCACCCCCTCCATGATGTGGCGAATGGCTTCTTCATCGTGCGTGATGTAGGCGGAAAGGGAGATGACTTCCAGGGCGTTACGCACGTGGTGGTTGAGTTCCCCGATGACCCGCAGGCGCGCCAAAGCGTGCTGGCGGGCTTGGTAGGCGTTGTGCAGAAGCTTGGCGGCCAGCATGCCCAGGATGAGGGCAGAGCCGCCTTCGGCCATGATCCTTTCGCGGTAAGGCCCGAGATCGGGGACCAACAGGTAATGCATCAGCTCGGTGATCAGGAAGGCGGCCAGGGCGAAGCCGGCAATGACCAGCAGCAGCCTGCGACGCGAGTCGCGGTTGACCTGCGCCTCGTCTATCTCCGAGGCGGGATGGCGCTGAGTAGTAGCTTTTGGCATGGCAGCCTCCCCTCAGTGCATTTCCGACCGCGTGGGCTCATCGAAGGTGAACTCCGTGGAACCCTCCGCCAGAGTCCGCAGAACTTCCTTCACCTGGTATTGCGGAATGACCACCGTGAATTCCAGCAGGGCCACATCAGAACTGCGCATCTGCTGCACACGGGCATAAACGCTTTGTAATCCGTCAACTACAAAGGAGGAACCGTCTTTCCCTGCCAAGGTCAACGTAAGATTGGCTTTATCGCTCATAACACCGTCTCCTAAGGTCGCCGCAATCTAAAAGATGAAGAGCCTGGCGTGGCGGCAAAGCCGCGAGTCACGCCCAAAAAGGAGCAGGGTTAGCTCAGGGGAGGAGGCCGGTTGTAAAGGGAAAATTCAGTGGACGCAGGAGAGTAGGTTACCTGGTTAAGGCCAGGAGAGCGCCGCGCCCGACGAGGATCCCGGAGGATTAAGTTGACGCCGCTGTGCGGAACGGTCCAGTCGAAACTGGGCGAATCCAGGCAGGGCTGCCGGGCGTGACTGCCTGAAGAAGCCGCGGTATGCTGCCCGGCGGACGCGAGCACGCCTACTGGAGCGTGCAGCGCGATAAATACCATCAGGGCAAGCGCAAATGCCCCCACGGCAAACCGGAGACAGCGAACGCGGCGGTGGCTCGATGGGCGCACTCAGTTTATGCCCTGTTCTGTTGGACGATTATATCGCCAATTTGGTAGCCGGGATTTTTCCCTGCCTGCTTGGCCCAGGTAGTCAGCGCCGAGGACGGTGAACTACTTTGATCTCGAACAGTCTGGGCCACAGCTTTCCGGTTACGAAAAGCCGGTCGAACCTGGAATCGTAGGCGATGCCGTTCAGCACCGCCTCCGGATCGGAAAGCTCGCTCTTATCCATCAGGCCGCTCAGGTCAATCCAGCCCAGCACTCTGCCGCTGCGCGGAGAAATGCGCGCAATCCGGTCGCTGTGCCACACGTTGGCGTAAATTTCGCCGCGAACATATTCCAATTCGTTGAGATCCAGCACCGGGTGCCCATTCTCATCCACTACGGCGAGCCGTCGAATTTCACGAAAGCTGCGGGG
>DASSQB010000171.1:0-7162 GCA_035702725.1 Terriglobales bacterium
GCATTTACGAACGGCGCGGCGGAGCGCTTGCGTGCTTTTTTTACCAACTCCACGCTTTCGTAAATCGCCGCCCGCGCCGGCACCCGCTCCAGCCAGCCCAGTTGGTAGGCGCCCAGGCGCAACGCGACCAGCACCTCGAGATCAAGCTTGGCCAGGGGTTGCGAAGCGATCTCCTCGATGGCCGCGTCCAGCGTTGAGCGCCAGCGCAGCACTCCCATCACCAGCTCGGTGCAGAGCGCATGATCGGGGGGCGAGAGCTTCTTATAGCGCTCGGAATGCAGCAGTTCGGAGGCATAGGCGCTCTGCCGCTCCACTCGCAGGAGAATGTCGAAGGCGGCGGCGCGGGAAGGTGACGGCATAGAGAGCGATTCTAAAGCCGACCTCCAGAGCTATGTCTGCGAGAACAGAAAACGTTGTTGTCTGTCATCCCGAGTGAGCTTGTGCCGAGCTTGCGAGGTGAAGGCGAATCGAGGGACCTTGTGCTTTGTTTCGAAGCGCAAGGTCCTTCGACTCCTCCGGCCGATTCGCGAGCGAATCGCCCGGCTTCGCTCAGGATGACATTCTGGAAACGGTTTCTCCCAGTTTCTCCGCCGGCTTCGGCCGGTAGCCGTGCACAAAGTCGCGGGCGGCCATGCGCTTTTTGCCCTCAGGTTGCACTTCCAGAAGCTCGAGCGCGGTGTTTTCGCCGCAGCCCACCAGCAGGCGCTCTCCTTCGACTCTGATTTCTCCTGGCGGCAGCGATGCCGCGGCTGGTTTGGCCGCCCAAACGTGCAACTGCCTGCTGCGAAAACTGGTGAACGCCCCGGGCCAGGGCTGGAAGCCACGCAAGCGGTTGACGATCTCGGCAGCCGGGCGCTGAAAATCAATCAACCCGTCTTCCCGCTTAAGAATTGGGGCCAGGGTGGCCCGGCTATGGTCCTGCGTGTGCGGCTGGATGGTACCTGCCGCCAGCCCGGGCAAGGTCTCGGCCATGAGATCAGCGCCAATGGCGGCCAGGCGCGGCGCCAGCGTTTCCGCCGTGTCCTCGGCAGCAATCGGAATTTCTCGCTGCTGCAGAATGTCGCCGGTATCGAGGCCCGCGTCAATGCGCATGGTGGTCACGCCGGTGACCGTTTCGCCCATGGCGATGGCCCACTGAATGGGCGCGGCGCCACGGTACTTGGGCAGGAGCGAAGCGTGCAGGTTGATGTTGCCCAGACGCGGCAGGTCAATCATCCACTGCGGGATGATGCGGCCGTAGCCGACCACCACAATCGCTTCGGGCTCGAGAGCGGCCAGCTGCGTCCGGAATTCCTCGTTGTTCTTGATTTTGTCCGGCTGGACCACTGGCAGGCCCAGTTCCAGGGCGCGGCTCTTTACCGGCGAAGGCGCCAGTTCCAGGCCGCGTCCGCGCGGCTTATCGGGCTGGGTGACGACCAGGCGCACCTCGAACCCGCTGCTCACCAGCTTTTCCAGCGTGGGAACGGCAAATCGCGGCGTGCCACAGAAGACGAGGTTCATTGTGTAATTGAGTAATTGTGTAATTGTGTAATTGTGTAATTTAAAACCAGCAACCCCCTCCTCAATTACACAATTACCCGATTTCTCAATTGCACAATTTACTCAGTCCCCCCACTCTCCCGCCTTTACCAGCTTGCGAATTTTGCGCTTCATCAGGTCGCGCTTCAGGGCGCTGATGTGGTGGATGTACAGGCGGCCGTTGAGGTGATCGGTCTCGTGCATGAAGGCGCGGGCCAGCATCTCCTCGCCCGTCTTCTCGTACCACTTTCCGGTGGCGTCCTGGGCTTTCACGGTGACGCGCATGGGACGGCTCACGGGCTCGCGGAAGTCGGGAATGCTCAGGCAGCCCTCACTGCCTTTCTGCTTGCCTTCGGTGTGGATAATTACCGGGTTCACCAGAACCAGCTTGGCGTTTGGGTCTTCCTTGAAGGTGACGTCAATCACCGCGATGCGCCTGGAAATGCCGATCTGCGGCGCGGCCAGCCCCACACCGTGCGCCGCATACATGGATTCAAACATGTCGTCCAGCAGCTGGCGCAGTGCGTCGTCAAAAACCTCGACCGGGGCGGCTGGTTTTTCCAGCACCGGGTCGCCATATTTCACGATGGGATAGATCATCAGTAGTTCTGCAGTTGCTGGCAGTAACCTTGAAAGTTGCGAACCGTTTCCGTAACCGAATCGCCGCCAAATTTTTCCAGCGCGCAGCGCGCCAGGGTGAGCGCTACCATTGCCTCCGCGGCAACTCCGGCGGCCGGCACCACACAGACGTCGGAGCGCTCGTAAGCGGCCTTCACCGGCTCCCGTGTGGCAAAATCCACCGATTCCAGCGGCCGGCGCAGGGTGGATATCGGCTTCAGATATCCCCTCACCAGGATGTCCTCGCCGTTGGAAATGCCGCCTTCTACCCCGCCCGCGTGGTTATGCTTACGGGTAAAACCGGTAAAGGGTGCAGCGCCGTCACTTTTTTGCCGCGAATAGCCTATTTCATCATGCACTTGCGACCCGGGGGAAGCGGCGGCCGAAACTCCCACCCCAATTTCCACCGCCTTTACCGCCTGCAACGACATGACCGCCCCGGCCAGCAGACCATCGAGGCGCTCATCCCAGTTAGCATAGGTGCCCAGGCCGGGCGGGACATGGTGGGCAACCACCTCGAAGACGCCGCCCACCGAGTCGCCGGTGCGCAGCGCCTGATCAACCTCGGCTTTCATGCGCTGTTCGGCTTCCGCATCGGCGCAATTGAGCAGCACTTCATCCTTCTCGACCAGGGCGCGAATCTTCTCCCACGACACCTCTGCGTTGGACAGGGCGGCGTGGCCGACCGCCAGTACGTGGCTGAGCACCTCGATCCCCAATTCGCGGAGAAGAAGCTTTGCTATTGCCCCAATTGCCACCCGGGCGGCCGATTCCCGGGCTGAAGCCCGCTCCAGAACGTAACGAGCCTCGCGAAAGTTGTATTTCAGGGCTCCCGCCAGGTCGGCGTGGCCGGGGCGCGGCGACTTTACCGCTTTATGCTTAGCGGCATCGCCTTCGCCCACCGGCAGCGATTCCTGCCAGTTCTTCCAATCCTTATTTTCTAATAAGATAGAAATGGGTGAACCAATTGTGGCCCCGTGCCGCACGCCCGACAGGATGTGCGCCTGATCGCGCTCGATCTTCATGCGTCCGCCTCGCCCATAACCCTGCTGACGGCGCCACAGTTCGCGGTCAAGGAAGGCCTGGTCAATCTTCAGACCTGCGGGCATGCCGGTGAGCAGCGCCACCAATGCCTCCCCGTGTGACTCTCCGGCGGTGAAATAGCGGAGCATAAAATCAGGATTGTATCTGATGCGTGCAACCTTAACGTTTCTACTTAGTTCCCGCGCTTGGCCTGACGGCCCTCAAAAAAGCCAAACCACTGAAGGAAAGTAGGTTAAATTGCTAAGTAACTTTTCAACAAATATCGGACAGAACGGGTAGATTCAGGGGCAGAAAACCTATAAAATACCTGAGAAGCTTGGGATTTACGGTAATCAGCTAGTCAGCCGCCACTCGGTTCGTTCGAACGCACGCCCTCTGGCCGTCCTTAAGGAGAATACTTGTCCGCCTGCTTGGTATTGAAAGAAAGCTCGCGTGCTTTGATCCAGGAAGCCGTACGGGCATTAAAGCCCTGTTTTCCTGAGATTACGGCCGCCTGGCGGGCAAGGATGTTCGAGGAGTTCCAGTTCGACGGGCGGGTCATGACTGCCCTGGAACGTCTCAATTTGGGAACCGGCTTTTCCATTTGCTGCCAGTGTGATTTCCAGTCATTTGCCGAGAACCTCAGCTACTTTGGCACCCGCCTGGCCAAATTGCAGGTAGATGCCGGGGCGGTGGCGCGTTCTTTGGAGCTTTACGAGCTTTTTTGTGAAACCTACGTAGCGAAAGAGTTTAAGGAGCGGCGCAGCGAAATTGTGGCCGCCCTGGAAATGTTCTCCTCGGCTGCGTTTGTGGCCGTTTCGCTGGCTTACTTCGAAACTCAGAAAGGCGCCTCGTCAGCCTTGCTTTCGGTGCTGGACGCGGAACTTACCGCGCCTGACCTAAGCAGCCTGCTGCGCAAGGTCCTGGAGATTACGGCCAGCACTTTTGGCGCGCAACTTGGCACGATCCTGCTGCGCGAGCCGGAAGGAGACGGGCTGCGTCTGACCGCTGCTGTGGGTTTCGGCAGCGAACTTGACGAGGAATACTGCGTTCGGCCAGGCGAAGGCTTTTCCGGCAAGGTTGCCACGACCGGCGAGCCCGACCTGCTGGTGGTTGAGGGCAGCGACGCTCCCGACGAGTCCAGCCCAATCCTGTGCCGCCACGCCAAGTCGGTTTGGGCCGTCCCGCTGAAGAAGAACTCGGAAGAGACTATCGGGGTGCTGGAACTCGGCTTCGGCGTGCCCTACCGCTGGATGCCCACGGAAAAGGAACTGATGCGGGCCATGGCCGACCGCTCCGCCCTGGCCATTGACCGCATGCAGATGACCGACGCGCTGCGCGAGCGCGAATCGCGCATTGCCGAGCTTTCCGCCCACCTCCTGCGGGTGCAGGAGGAGGAGCGCAAGCACATCAGCCGGGAATTGCACGACGAAACGGGCCAAGGTCTGATGGTCACAAGGCTGTACCTGGGCATGCTGGAAGCCAGCCTGCGCTCACGCACCTCCCAGGTGAAGATCCAGGAAGCATTGGCGGTGGTGGACCGCACCATTGAGGGTTTGCGGCGCATGATTGCCCGGCTTTCCCCGTTGGTGTTGCAAGAACTGGGCCTGGTAGCCGCTATCCGCAAGGAAGCCAAGGATTTGAGCAAGAGCACGGGGGTAAAGACCCGGGTGGAGCTTCCCGACGACCTGGGCCGCTTTGGTCCGGAAGCGGAGACAGCGATTTACCGGGTGGTGCAGGAAGCGCTGCACAATGTGGCCAAACATGCCCAGGCCAGGAACGTCGCCGTGCAGGTGGGGCGAGAGCAGAACAATATCAAGCTCTTGGTGGAAGATGACGGCATTGGTTTCGTTCAGAAAGGCGTTTCCCGGGGGCGCAGCTTCGGTCTCTCCGGCATGAGAGAAAGGATTGCGGCCCTGGGCGGCACGGTGCGGGTGCGTACCGGCAAGGGACGCGGAACTCGCATCGAAGTAACAGTGCCGGATGCGGCTGCGGTGGTGCAGTTGCCGGTATCGGCCGATGCGGTTTATCCGACGCGCAGCGCAGCAGCGGGCAGTTCCCTGGCCAGTTAACAACCGCCGCGCGCCCTTCGTAAATCCAATTACCAGTTCGATAAGGTGGATGATGGCAAAGATCAGATGTTTATTGGTGGATGACCACACGCTGTTCCGCCAGGGAGTGCGGCGGCTGCTGGAAGGCGAGTCGGACTTCGAGGTAGTGGGCGAAGCCGCCGACGCCGGCGAAGCGGTGGACAAGGCGCGCGACCTGCGCCCCGACATCGTGCTGATGGACATCGGCATGCCCGGCCTTTCCTCCTTTGAGGCCGCCCGCCAGATCCGCAAGAACCGTCCCGAAACCAAGCTGCTGTTCCTCACCATGTACGAGGATGAGGACTACCTGGTGCAGTGCCTGGAAGTGGGCGCCGCCGGCTACGTGCTGAAGGATACGCCCGCGCCGCAACTGGTGAGCGCGGTGCGCGACGTATATAAAGGCGGCAAATACCTGAGCTCGCAGGTGCTGAGCAAGCTGGTGGAAGACTTCCGGGCGCGCGTGCGCGACGCCAAAATGCGCCCCCGCATCTCCACCCTTACCCCGCGGGAGCGCGAAATCCTCAAGCTGCTGGCGGAGGGCAATTCCGTGAAGGAAATTGCTGTACTGCTGGGGCTGAGCGTAAAGACCGTCGAAGCGCACAAGTTCAACCTGATGCGCAAGCTCGACATTCACAACAAGGCGCAGCTGGTCACCTACGCCATCCAGAAGAAGATCATCAAGATTCCGGTGAACCAGTAAATTCCGGGCCACGGATTTTCACGGCTCTGCACGGATTGTTTTTTATCTTAGAAATCCAGCTCCAACGACAGATTCGTATCAGGGCATGCCTTCAGGCATGCCAGGCGTCAACAAAGGATCGGCTTCAGCCGCTGTTGCGGAAAAGATACAGCGAATCTTATGTTTCTTAGCTAAACCTCCGTATGTGTGCTCCGTAGGTGATCTTTCAGGACAGGGCACGCGCGGCCAGGGTCCGCAGGTCGGGAACTTCCAGGTCGGGCTTGTCGGCCACGACGCGAGTAGCGCCCGAGCCGCGGCGGCGCACCAAAACCGTCGCCAAGCCGAGGGACCTGGCGGGGACTACGTCGTGATAAACGCTCTGGCCGGCGTGCAGCACCTGTTCCTTCGGCAATCCCAGCCGTTCCAGGGCCAGGCGGAAAGGAGCAAGCGAGGGCTTGTAGGCGCCAGCTTGTTCTGCCGTGGTCACCTGGTCAAATTTCACCTGCAGATGGGGCGCCGTACCGGCGAACAGGTCGTCATCGGTGTTGGAAATGATGGCCAGCCGGAAGCGCGTCTGCAATTTTTGCAGCGCGGCCACTGTATCGGGAAACGGCTGCCAGTCTTTCAGTGACTCGGGCAGGGAGCGAGCTTCGGCTTCCGACACCTCAAATCCCAGCCGCTTGCCGAAACCCCGTACCACTCTCTCCAGAACCTGCCGATAGCGGCGATACGGGTTTTGAGCCGCCGGTTCCAGCTCGGCGTAAAGCGCAAGGATTTGCTCGTCGCGGAGCTTGCTCCCATGCGCGCGGAGGACGGGCCGCAGCGCGCCGAGCAGGCCGGTTTCCCAGTCAATCAGCGTGCCATAGCAATCGAAAGTGATGGCGCGGAAGCGGGAGAAGTCGAGCATGGGAAGCTGCTAGCTTCTAGCTACTGGCTCCTGGCTGAGTCACAAGATAAAACCTGGTCTTGATTATGTGTTAGGCAGACTCTGCTTAAGTACGACACAACAAACGCAAGGTCCCTCGACTCCGCAGAATTGCCTAAAAAGAGCAATTCTGCTTCGCTCGGGATGACAGAGATGAACTTAGTCAGAGCTTCCTTAGCCTTTAGACGTGTGGTCAGTAATACCGGAAGCTAGTAGCTAGCAGCTAGTAGCTAGCAGCTAGCAGCCAGTAGCTGGTCTATTTCCGCACCTCCAGCGCTTGCGTCAGCTTAAAGCTGAGGGTGGATTCAG